>CAZIPU010000178.1:0-4884 GCA_964541005.1 uncultured Syntrophales bacterium
GTCACCGCGAATTTCCATTGCCAAAACAGGAACAATCCATTATAAGAGGTCGATTTTAATGTCCCCCTTGAAAGGAGTTTTGGGTATGAATATTCTCATTTTTGGTCCCAACGGCAGCGGCAAAGGAACACAGGGAGCGATCGTTCAGAAGAAGTTCGGTGTTCCCCACATTGAAACGGGCGTGATCTTCCGGGAAAACATCTCAAAAGGCACTGATCTGGGTAAAAAGGCGAAGGCCTTCATCGACCAGGGCGAACTGGTTCCCGACGATATCACCATCCCCATGATTTTGAATCGTCTGAAGGAAGCGGATTGCGCCAAGGGCTGGCTCCTCGACGGCTTCCCCCGCAACCTGGCCCAGGCCGAAGCGCTCTGGAACGCCCTGTCAGCCGAGAATATCAAACTCGACTACGTGATCGAAATCGTCCTGGATCGGGGAACCTCCAAAAAGCGCATCATGGGCCGCCGTCTCTGCGCAACCGACAACAATCATCCCAACAATATCTATATCGACGCGATCAAACCGGCGGAAAAAGACGGTAAGTTCGTCTGCCGCGTCTGTGGAGACGAGAGACTGAGCACCCGCGCCGACGATCAGGACGAGGCCGCCATCGACAAGCGGCATGGCATTTACTATGACACCACGACGGGGACCCTGGCAGCGGTCAATTTCTACAAGAAAAAGGTCAAGGTGCTGGAAGTGGACGGCCTTCCGGGAGTGAAAGAAGTTTCCGAAGCGCTCCTGAAGATGCTGGAATAGTCTTTATTCTGTATTCGAACACGCAAAGCCCTCTTATGTCACCGGAGGGCTTTGTATATTGACTGATGTTTTTCAAGGGAGTACTTTTTTATTAAAGGGGTCAGTCTTTATTATCGATTTATCTTATCATTGTACTGCTTATGAAAAACATCCGTAATTTCAGTATCATCGCCCATATTGACCACGGCAAGTCTACCTTGGCGGACCGTCTGATCCAGTTTACCGGTGTGGTCGATGCGCGCAATTTTCAGGACCAGATCCTCGATAACATGGATATCGAGCGTGAGCGTGGCATCACGATCAAAAGCCAGGCCGTCGCCCTGCCCTATCGGAGCAAAAGCGGCGTCGAGTACACCCTGAATCTCCTGGACACTCCCGGACATGTCGATTTTTCCTATGAAGTGTCCCGCTCCCTCGCCTCCTGCGAAGGGGTGCTGCTCCTGATCGATGCGGCCCAGGGCGTTCAGGCCCAGACGATCGCCAACCTCTACCTGGCCATGGAAAACAATCTCGAAATCATCCCGGTCATCAACAAGATCGATCTCCCTGCGGCCGATGTCGAACGGGTCATCGAGCAGATCGATTCCGAACTGGGCCTGGATTCGGATCTGCACCTGAAATGCTCGGCCAAGGACGGCATCGGGATTGAAGAGATCCTCGAAGCGATCGTGGAACGGATCCCGCCCCCCAAAGGAGATCCGGACTCCCCTTTAGCCGCCCTGATCTTCGATGCAAAGTACGATTCCTTCCGGGGGACGGTGATTCACTGCCGGGTGTTCGACGGCTGCGTCAAACCGGGCGATATCATTTCTTTCATGTATAACCAGGCGATTTACCGGGTGGAGGAGGTCGGCCATTTTCTGATCAATCGTCAGAAAACCGACCAGCTCACGGCGGGTGAAGTCGGTTACATCATTGCCGGGGTCAAGACCGTCTCCGATGTCCGGACAGGGGATACGATCACCCACGAAAACCGTCCCTGCGAAAAACCCCTGCCGGGCTTCAAGGAAGTGAAACCGGTGGTCTTCGCGTCGATCTACCCCATTGCCTCCGACGACTATGAAGACCTGGCCGTCGCCCTGGACAAGTACAAGCTGAACGATGCGTCCTTTGTCTACCAGAAGGATTCCTCCGTTGCCCTGGGACAGGGCTTCCGTTGCGGCTTCCTGGGGCTGTTGCATCTGGATGTCGTTCAGGAAAGGCTGGAACGGGAATATGACCTTTCCATCATCCTGTCCGTTCCGAGCGTCCGGTACCGCTTCACCCTGAAGGACGGAACGGTCCTTTACGTGGACAACCCGACGGAATACCCGGAACCCATGTCCGTCGCCAAGGGCGAGGAGCCCTACATCCGGGCCGCGATGATGCTTCCGGAGCGCTACGTCGGCACGGTCATGAAGCTGTGCATGGAAAAGCGGGGGGTCAATTCGACCCTGAATTACACCAGTCCCGGCCGGGCCGAACTCGTCTACGAAATGCCCCTGGCAGAGGTCATATACGATTTCTACGACCGTTTCAAATCGGTGACCCAGGGATACGGCTCCTTTGACTATGATCTTATCGATTACCGGGAAAGCAATCTCGTTCTCCTGGATATCCTCGTCAACGGCGAAAAGGTGGACGCCCTTTCCCAGATCGTCCATCGCGACCGGGCCCGGGCCCGGGGCGTTCTGGCCTGTGACCGACTGAAAGAGGAAATTCCCCGTCAGATGTTCAAAATCGCCATCCAGGGAGCGATCGGCGGTGAAATCGTCTCCCGATCTACCATCAACGCCTTCCGGAAAGACGTGACGGCCAAATGCTACGGCGGCGACATCTCCCGCAAGAGAAAGCTCCTGGAGAAGCAAAAAAAGGGCAAGAGACGCATGAAGATGATCGGTCAGGTCAGCATTCCCCAGAGCGCCTTCCTGGCGGTTCTCAAAACCGACACGGACTGATCGTCGTCCCCCAGGCAGGAACAGATTTGCCATGTCAACAACCGAAGGGAATTTTCATCCAGGCCTTTACATCCATATTCCCTTCTGCAAAAGGAAATGCCCCTACTGCAATTTCTACTCGACGACGAATCTCGGCTGCATCGATGCCTTTTTCAGGGCCCTTGCCCTGGAAATGGTTCTTTACCAGGAACGCTTTCCTTACTTCGACACGCTCTACATCGGTGGCGGCACGCCATCGGTTCTTGATCGGACGAAATTTGAAACCCTTTTCCAAAATCTCCGGGACACGTTTTCGTTTTCTGCACAGGCCGAGGTCACGGTCGAGGTCAACCCGGCCGATTTCAATGCAGACCTGTTCTCATTTCTCCGAGATCTCGGAGTGAACCGCCTGAATATCGGCGTCCAGTCCTTCGATGACGACATCCTCTCTTTTCTCGGAAGACGGCATAACGCCCGTGAAGCAAAAGAGTCCATGGCGTGGGCCTGTCAATCCGGATTTGATCATCTCGGTCTGGATCTGATCTATGGCATCCCGGGACAGAGCCTGGAAAGCTGGCTGACTGATCTGGAGTACGCGGCAAACCTTCCGGTCGATCATCTCTCATGTTACCAGCTTACCCTGGAACAGGGCACACCCCTTGGGACTCGCTATCAAAACGGCGCGTTCGATCTCCCGGACGAACAATCCCAGTTGGATTTCTTCCTGAAGACATCGGAATTTCTAAGCTGTTTCGGGTATGTCCACTACGAGGTATCCAATTTCGCAAAAGGAACGGAGGCCATGGCCCGGCACAACCGGAAATACTGGAACCATACCTCTTACCTGGGTCTGGGGCCGGCGGCCCATTCCTTCGACGGGAAAAGGCGCTGGTGGAACCGAAAATCCCTTGCCCTGTACCTGGAAGATCTGGGAAAAGGCCTTTCCCCCGTTGAAGAGGATGAATGGCTGACATTGGATCAACTCAGACTGGAAACCCTGTTTCTTGGATTTCGGACCCACGGTGGAATCGATATCGCCCGTTTCGATCGGAATTTTGGCGGCAACCTCCTGTCGGACAAGGCTGAAATCCTGGCCCGGTACACGCAGGAGGGGTTGATTGTCATCGAAAACGGCTTTATCGCGCCGACCCTGTCAGGCATGGCCGTTGCCGATCAGCTCGCCCTAATTTGACAGCTTTCCCCGCCATGCACCCATTTATGAAGGAAAACTCAACTACACTTTTTGGCTCGATTGCATGAAATCATAAATAATCCGGCCCTGCTTCGGTCCGATCCCTTCCACGCTGCTGATATCATCCACGGTCGCGGACTTGATGCGTCCCAGGTCGCCAAAGGCCTTCAGCAGGGCCTTTTTCCGTTTTTTGCCGATACCCGGTATATCATCGAGGAGGGAATGAAAGTCTTCCTTTCCCTTTGTTCTGCGGAAAAACGTAACGGCAAACCGGTGAGCCTCATCCCGGATGTGCTGCATGATGCCCAGGGCCCGCGGTTTTCGGGTCAGGTAAACCGGGTCTTTTCTGCCGGGCAGGTAGAACCGGTCTTCTTCCTTGGAAACACCCCCGGGGTTGATTTCATTCCGTTCCTTGGCAATCCCGACGACATCCTGCTGTCTGACACCGAGATCCCGGAGAACGGACAGGGCCACGCCCAGCTGGCCCCTTCCCCCATCGACAACCAGAAGATCGGGAGGGGGCGCGTCTTTTAAGTAACGCCGCTTGAGAACCTCGTACATCATGGCGTAGTCGTCGATCCCTTCCACGGTGCGTATCTTGAAATGCCGGTACCCTTTTTTCCAGGGTTTGCCGTCGAGAAAAGTCACCATCGACGCAACGGGATGACGGCCGCTCATGTGGGAAATATCGAAACACTCGATTCGGGCGGGTATTTTCGCCATGCGGAACGCCTCTTTCAAAACCGCCAGATTTTCCGATAAATCGTGTTTTGCGTTCATGTCGGCTTTTAAGGCCTGGGCCGCGTTTTTAACGGCCATGGTCAACAATTCAAACTGGCTGCCGCGCCGGGGGACATAAATCCTGACCCGTCCTCCCCTTTTTTCACGCAGCCATTCTTCGATTGCAAGATGGTCCTCCAGGTTCATCGGCACAAGGATCCAGGGCGGCACAGACGGTTTCTCGTCGTAATATTGCCGGATCAGCGAAGAAAGCATCTCCTCCGGAGGAACAGGAA
>CAZIPU010000179.1:0-4884 GCA_964541005.1 uncultured Syntrophales bacterium
CCGATTCTCCGCCAGTTGCCGGTCGAGCCAGGCCTGGTTGACCCGGTGCTGGCCGTCGGTGAACTGGTCCATCCCCACAATCAATGCATTTCTGTGGCTGAAACGGAAGGTAAGACCCGTTTCACGAACTGGTCCATTTCTCGGGATATAGGATGCGGAAAAGGCATCTTGGAAGGCTTTCTTCAGAACAACTGGTGTGTCGGGAGGCGGTTCGAGATGAGGCGGCAGGGGAGGTAAGGCCAGGCGTTCCGGCCCGTTGTCATGGTTTCCGCGGATCGGGTATACCTCTATACCGGATTGATAAACCGCTGCCATGGCTTTCTTCCAGTTTTCATACTGGGTGGCATAACCGGTTCCGCCGTTGCGAAACCAGCCGTTGACGAGGTCTCCCGCCACGAGCACGAAATCGGGCTTTTCCCGGGTGATATCTTCCGCGATCGTCCGCAGGACCGTGTCGTTGATGCAGGACTTATTGAGCATTTCTTTGTTGTCATCCTGGGTATCGCTGATGACGGCGAATTTCCACGGAGATTCGGGAGAATGGACTCCCATTCCCGTGCCGGGGCGGTGGATAATGAGAAGAAATATCAGCGACAACAGGAACGCCGTAACGACCTTCATCCGTTTTCGCCGACCCGTGGCCGTCATCATTTATCCTCCCGTTGAATCGCCGTCTTCCGGAAACAGCATTGATCAGCCGACTGTGTCATGACTTGACCTGTTTGTCCTTTGTCCACCACATCACCGCCCAGCGGCATTGTCTCGAATAGGGCAGCCGCCAGCGTCCCATGACTTTGACAAGATGTTGTCTGAGGTATGCCCGCACTTTATCTTTTTCGAGCTCCGTCATTTCGTGGAACATCCATCCCTGGTCCTCAAATGCCTCTTCGTGGCTTTTCCACTGGTTTCGGTGCCGCTCGGGGATAAAGGCCACGTTCGCCGTAATGCCCATTTGGTAGAGTTTGTTGTAATAGTAGATGTAATCCCGTCCCATATTGAATTTTCTTCCCGTTGATTCAAAGAGCAGTTTGTCAAAGGGCCCGGAGCCGACGGCAACCGATATATAGACCGCTTCCCGTGCCGCGTTGTTCAGTTTACAAATGGCGTCTTTTATCTCATCGCCGATAAGCGACCGTGAGGCAATGGCCACATCATAAACGCCGATTTCAAGATCGTTCCAGTCATCCTCCCATCGACCGTGAATCGTTTTCACGTTGTCGATACCGCTGATCCGGCAGCGCCAGTCGACGATGTCCAGCATTTTTTGTGAGAAATCCACGGCGGTGATCGATTTAACCTTGCCGGCCAGAGGGATGGCGATCGTGCCGCCGCCACAGGCCATATCGAGAACCGTCCATTTCATGCGGGGCTGCAAGATCCGGATGAATTCCTCGGGATATCCTGTTTGGGCGGCATAGTCCGAAAATTCGCGGGCCCGTCCGTCCCAGAAATCCCGTCTGTCTATGGGAACGGATTTTCTCTTTTCTTTCCTGCAGTTGATAACCGTCTGTGTCATATCCATAAATACCCGCCTATCCCTTTATTAAGACACCCGTCCATGTTTGAACCTCCCCTGCATCCGCTTGTGCTAAGACGTGAAGAGTGGTTTGCGGCACGGATCCGATCATGTACTTCGGATCGGCCATGCGGCATGGTAGAATCCTTACGCCGGTTCAATACCGGACAGGTACCAGGGATTCTTACCGCTGATGCGCGAAAACAGCCATTCCTGCGAGTAGTCGATTTTTTGTCCCGGTGCATCGCAACCCTGTTCTTCCGAGTTTTCTTCGATACAGCGGTCCATGAAATCCGTCAGATACTTTACCTTTATAAAATCATGGCCGTTATCCTGCCAGGCATGCGTCAGTTCAACCGAGTGGATGGAAATATTTTCTATTTTATGAAATTTGCCTTCTGCCTCCTGTTTGTCTTCCTTCGCCTTCAGGGCGGCAAACATCTCTTCCGTCATCTGCCGGCGCATTTCCGAAATATTGTGCTTTGTCTGCGCTGCCTGAAATTGAAAGAAAAACGCCGAGGCATGTTCTTTGAACAGGTTTTCATCGAAGGAAGGGTCTTCCCGACGAATCTTTTCCAAACCATTCGCATTTGCACCGGAAATCGCAATGCCCTGCTTTGCATCGGCAGAAACAGATGCTTCAGCAGCGGCGAATCCATGATTCGGTTGAAAGGACTTCTCCTTGCTCTTCTGTCTCCAGCGGAAAAGCAGTGACAACACCAAAACGACCAATAAGATCCCGACAATGACCGAACTATTCATCTGTTCTCCTTTCCTTTATGTAGTCATGATTCCTGAATAAACAAAAAAAACTGTTCTAGAACAGGTAAGCCTCGACCACTTCCAGTGCAGCTTCGGTATCCAATTCCGATGCGGCATAATTTTCTTGCATGCTCATCGAACGGAGGCGCCAGTCGACTTCTCCCAGCAAGAATCCAAGAGAGATCAAAGATACGGGCAGTAAATTTCCCCACATATCGAAAATTTCCTGCCGGGCTTCCTCCCGCAGGACCCAGGGATAATGATCGATCGGGTTCATCGTGAACTCCTTTCTGTTATCAGTGAATAATATTCCGGAAAGATGACGTTTTCCTCCATGAAGGGGGTGACAATCCGGGCACCGATATACCCAAACCAGTAAATTATGCGCTATATATTTGGATATATAACGTCTTGTCAAGTTTTTTTTCTTACCTCTTTGGGTGGCGCTGACCGGTCAATCATTTTCGCCAGGAACATTATGCGGAACCGCTCTTTTTTCTTTCCGCCTTCGCCAGGCGAAGAAAAAAGCTTGACATGCATTATATACGCAGATATATACCGCAACGATATGCATAATAGAATATAGCGATTTCTTAAAAAGTAACGGCCTTACAGAGAATTTCAGGAAGATAGGCCGGCAGAAGGGGCCGCTCAGGGACGCCTTCGATTGCCCAGTAAATCAAAGAGGAGGATAAAGATGGTTGGAAGGAGGTTTTTGTTTTTTTTGTTGTCGGTTCCCATAGTCGTTTTTCTTTTCTCAGCGACCTCTCCGGCGGAGCCGACCGTTCCGGAAGCCGAATATCAGGCTTATAACCTGGGTGATGTGGTGGTTTCCGCTGATGAGACCCGAGTTAAAGACATTACCATTACAAATGTCATCACGGCGGAAGACATCAAGGCAACCAACAGCCACACAGTAGCTGAAGCTCTGTCGCATGCACCTGGCGTCCGGGTGACCACCGGGGCGAAGAACCAGACAACAATTTCGATTAACGGTTTCAGTCAGGATAAGGTCCTCTTTATGATAGATGGGGTCCCTTACTATGAAACCTATTTTAATATCCTTGATCTTGGCAGCATCAACACCGATAACATTGCGCGAATCGAAATCATCAAGGGCGCGCCGTCGGTGCTCTATGGCGCCAACGCCATGGGCGGCGCCATCAATA
The DNA here is from genome assembly GCA_964541005.1 of uncultured Syntrophales bacterium. Taxonomy (GTDB): domain Bacteria; phylum Desulfobacterota; class Syntrophia; order Syntrophales; family JAAYKM01; genus JAAYKM01. The sequence goes on from CAZIPU010000179.1 coordinate 3,448, forward strand.
TCATCACGAAAAAGGGGACGGAAAAGCCGTTCACCAGCGCTTCCTTTGAATTTTCAGAAAATGATACCTACCGGGTTTCCGCTACGCACGGCATGAAAAAAGGCATCTTCAATTACTGGTTGAGTTACATGTATGAGGAGTCCGACGGATGGACACTGTCGAATGACTACGACGCGGAAGCGGGAACATTGCTTTTTAATAACAAGACGGTGACAGGCCACCCCATTTTTGAGAACGGTGGTGATCGGAACAATTCCTATTATGAAGCCCAGAGTATCTGGGCCAAGTTCGGAATCGAACCAAATGAGGATTCGGCATACTACATCAACTTCCATTACCGGGAAAGAGAGAAAGGCGTTCCTTCCAATACCGTAGCCAATAATGTTTTCCCTCGTCCCGTTTTTTCTCAGTTTTACGCAGATCGCATGCCCGAGTACGATGAGTGGGGCATCGACCTGGATGGAAAGCAGCGACTGACCGAAAAATTGATAGCCAAGTTGAAGCTCTTCTATCACGACCATGAGGATAGTCTCTACTCCTACAAGGATCCTACATTCAACGAAATCCTCTCCAAAAGTCACTACAAGGACTGGATGGCGGGAGGGACCTTCATGCTTGACTACCAGCCCGTGTCTTGGGATGCGATCCGCCTAGCTGTCAATTACAAGGGAGATTCACACAAGGACGTGGCGGATGAATACCTACCCTATGACAGGTACTTTTCTTATACCGGATCGGTGGGGCTCGAAAATGAGTTTACCCGGATCAAGAATCTCTCCGTTGTCCTGGGAGTCAGTTACGACTGGTTCGAGGTGACGGAAGCCAAGAAACATCGAACGAATAAAGCTGGCGATTTAGAGGGAGTGTACGATGAGTATAAACCCGATGACGACCAAATCAACCCCATGATCGGCGCCACCTATACCTTCTCGGACAACACCAGGGTTTATGCTTCCGTCGCGAGAAAAAGCCATTTCCCCACACTTAAAAATCTCTATAGCGCTATTGGTGATGGAGATCCCCATCTCAAGTCGGAGAAGAGCATCAATTACACCATGGGGGCTTCGAGGCCGTTCGGTACCTTCTTCAAGGGGGATATAGGGTTATTTTACTATGACATCGAAGACAAGATATCGTCGATTAAAAAGAAGTATGTCAACCTTGGCGAGGTGGAAATGAAGGGTTGCGAAGTCGGCCTGGAGTTCTACCCCATGGATGATCTGGTCCTCCGGGCTGATTACACCTACAATCATGTCGATGCTGAAAAAACCGCCTCGAACAGTACCAGCAAAGTGTATGGTGTGGCGAAACACATGCTGAATCTTTCGGGTCAGTACACGGTGCCGGTTGCCGGTACGCGGATCGATGTAAACGGCTCCTATATGGGATCCGTCTATGATGGTAATGCGTACAGGTTCGCTTCCGATCCCGAAGTTG
>CAZIPU010000180.1:0-4836 GCA_964541005.1 uncultured Syntrophales bacterium
CTTTTCAAGTCAAGCAGATATTTCACGGCCGCCAGGACATCATCATTCCTCAGGACGGTCACATCCGTCGGTACGTCCAGACGCAGCTTGTAATTCATTTTAGCGCGACCGACGGCGGACAGGTCATATGTCTCGGGCTGGAAGAACAGACTGTCGAAAAACTTCTGGGCCGTCTCCGGCGTCGGAGGACTGCTCGGTCGAAGCCGACGGTAGATTTCCATCACCGCGTCTTCCGCCGAATCAATACGATCCATCAGAAGGGTATCCCGGATGGAAGAATTTTCCAGATCCTCCTCCAGGCGGATAAAGGTACATTCGGGAATACCTCGCTCCTGCACTTTTTCCAGGCCGTCCATGCTCAACATTTCATTGCATTTAAGCAGCACTTCCCCCGTGGCGGGATCGACGACATCAGACGCCAGGACCATTCCCACGACATCGTCCGGGGTGATATCGATGCGTCCGATACCGGCCTCCACGATGCGGCGCAGGAGCACCTTTGTAATCTTTCTTCCCTTTCTAGCAATGATTTCGCCAGTCTTGGCATCTCGAATATCGTCCGGGGCCTTCTCGTCGAGAAGGGTCTCATCAATGGGAATGGACAGCTTGCCGTCCTCAAAGAGGATTTTTTGAATGCCGTAAAAATACTTTAAGATAAATTCCGTGGAATTCCCCATGGCCTTCAGGAGAATGGTGACGGGCATTTTTCTTCGCCGGTCGATTCTCACGTAGAGCAGGTCCTTCGAGTCGAATTCCAGATCCAGCCAGGATCCCCGGATGGGGATGATCCGGGCCGAGTAAATCAGCTTGCCGCTGGTAACCGTTTTCCCCTTGTCATGATCGTAAAAGATACCCGGGGACCGGTGAAGCTGGCTGACAATGACTCTTTCCGTGCCGTTGACAATGAACGTGCCCGTATCCGTCATCAGGGGAATCTCACCGAAAAAGATCTCCTGCTCTTTGACGTCCCGTATCTGCCTCGATTCACTAGGGATTTTCTTCTGGTCCGGCGCACGATCCGTGTCGAACACGACCAGACGGGCAACAATTTTCAGGGGGGCGGCGTAGGTCATGCCCTTCTGCAGGCACTCCTTCACATCATAACGAGGTTCCCCAATTTTGTAGCTGACAAATTCAAGAGAACATTTCCCACTGAAATCCGATATGGGAAAGACGCTCTTGAACGCTCCCTGGAGGCCTATGTTGGACCGGGCCGCCGGTTCGACATCCCATTGAAGAAATTTCTCGTACGACTTGGTTTGAAGATCAAGAAGATTCGGAGCATCCAATATCTTCTTTATACGCCCTAAATTTTTTCTGAATTCTGCCATTAGCTTCCTATAGATTTAACCTTAAAGTTCTCTGTTCAGGCCTTAAATCAGTCCATCCAGAGTGCCCAAGAAAGATAAGCGAAGCAACCCCTCCGGCGAAAATGCCTTGGGTTGCCTCGCCACTCTGTTGTCTGACATGACCACATCAACACGCTGTGCTGGAACCTTAACGTCGGAAACGCTTATTGATACGAATTGAGATCCCCTGTCACTCAAACCGGTCTTTGCCTTATCTGATCATCTTCCTCATCAAAAGAAGCGAAGTCGATGGATCTTTATTTCCGCAGCACCTTACTTAATCTCTACGGTACCGCCCACTTCTTCGATTTTCTTCTTAATGTCTTCAGCCTCGGCCTTCTGGACGGCTTCCTTGATCGGCTTCGGAGCGCCCTCCACCAGATCCTTCGCCTCTTTCAGACCCAACCCCGTAATCGCTCTGATAACCTTGATGACCTGGATCTTCTCGTTTCCAAATCCCGTCAGGATCGCGTCGAATTCCGTTTTCTCCTCCGCCGGAGCGGCAGCCGCTGCCGGGGCACCGGCTGCTGCAACGGCAACGGGTGCTGCCGCCGACACACCGAACTTCTCTTCCAATTCCTTAACAAGTTCCGAAAGCTCAAGAACCGTCATTCCTTCAATGAACTTTACGACATCTTCCTTGGTAATCTGATCTGCCATTTTTATTATCCTTCCTGCTGAATTTAGTTATCGTTTTCTTTTTTTACCCGGTATGCCTCAAGAACCTGCACCAAGCCTCTCGGAACGGCGCTGAGGACATTCACCAGGGATGTCTGCACGCCGACCATGACGGAGAGCAGTTTCCCTAACAGAACTTCCCTGCTCGGCAATTCCGCCAGGGCGTTGATCTGCCCGGCACTGAGAATTTTCCCCTCGAGTACGCCGGCAACAATCTCCAACTGGGCATTTTTCTTTGCGAATTCGACCAATACCTTGGCCGGTTCCACCACATCGCCACGATTGAGAGCAATGGCCAACGGCCCTTTCAGATAAGATCCCAGGACGGCCACATCGGTCTCCTTGGAAGCGATCTCCAAAAGGGTGTTTTTGACAACCCTCAATTCAGTATCGGATTTTCTCAGGGCATTTCTCAGGGCTGTGATCTTCTCAACATTCAGACCACTGTAATTCGCAAGGACTGCAAGCTTCACATCCCCCAACTTATCGTGAAGCTCCGCGATAACCTTTTCTTTCGTTCTCCGATCCAATATCCAACCTCCTTCCTCTGTTTGAATGGCCCGTTGCTTTCACCCCTTATCCGGGCGGAAGCGCGATATGAAAGTCAGAGAACAAAACCACACAGAAAGGACATACTGCTGCTGCAACAACAAATGACCGCGCTTTATGTCTCGGCAGGCCGATCCCAATCATTTAAACCTTCCTGTACCTGCTGTCTCAGACTTTTATAATAATAAAAAGAACAAACGGTAATGTTAAATATTTCTCACATCAAGGGGATCTACCTTGATCCCGGGACCCATCGTCGTCGAAATCGCGATACTCCGCATGTAAACGCCCTTGCTGGAAGCCGGTTTTAATTTGACGATTGTTTCCAGAAGAGCGGCAATATTTTCCTTCAGCTTTTCCGCACCAAAGGATACCTTACCGACCGGACTGTGCACGATACCGGCTTTCTCGACCCGAAACTCCACCTTTCCTGCCTTGAGTTCCTGAACCGCCTTGGACACCTCGAAGGTCACCGTTCCCACTTTCGGGTTCGGCATCAGCCCCCGGGGGCCCAGAATTTTACCGATCTTTCCCACGCTGCCCATCATGTCGGGCGTGGCGACGACCTTGTCGAATTCCAGCCACCCGCCCTTGATTTTCTCTATGAGATCTTCGGCACCGACCACATCCGCCCCTGCTTCAAGGGCCTCCTTTTCCTTCTCGCCCTTGGCAAAAACGAGAACCCGCACCGTTTTTCCCAGTCCGTGGGGGAGGACGACGCTTCCCCGGACCATCTGATCGGCATGGGCAGGATTGACGCCCAGGCGGACCGCCGTATCGACGGTTTCATCGAACTTCGCCCTGGCCGTGCTGATAGACAGCTCAACGGCTTCCTGAAGCGTGTACCGTTTTCCCGGCTCTACCTGTGATTTAACCTTTAAAAAACTCTTTCCTTTTCCAGACATGACGAAAACCTCAATTTCAATTTAGCTGACCACTTCTATTCCCATGGATCGCGCCGTACCCGAAATAATCCGGATGGCACTGTCCAAATCCACCGCATTCAGATCCTTGTATTTTAACTCTGCGATCTCCTTAACCTGAGCCTCCGTCACGGAACCGACCTTGTCCTTGTTCGGAACACCGGATCCCTTGGCAATCTTGGCCGCCTGTTTCAGCAGAACGGACGCGGGGGGCGTCTTCGTCACAAAGGTAAAGGAACGATCGGAATAGACGGTGATCACGACCGGGATAATCGTTCCCTCCTGGTTCTGTGTCATGGCATTGTAGGCTTTGCAGAATTCCATGATATTGACGCCGTGCTGTCCCAAAGCGGGACCGATCGGCGGAGACGGGGTCGCTTTTCCGGCTTTGATTTGCAATTTGATGTTCGCAATAACTTTCTTTGCCATAATGATCACCTATATCATTTAATTATTGTCTCATGATTACCTGGAGCGCTTCACGCCCTCCCGGCAGGTCTTAATTCTGCACCACCTGGATGAAGTCAAGCTCAACCGGTGTCGGCCTCCCGAATATGCTGACGATTACCCTGAGTTTGCCCTTCTCCGGTCTTACTTCGTCAATCACGCCATCGAAATTGGTAAACGGACCATCGATGACCCGGACATGGTCTCCGACGTCGAACTTGAACTTCGGTTTCGGCTTTAACGTCCCCTCGTCTATCCTCGTAATCAGATTTTCCACATCCTTGTCCGAGATCGGGGAGGGTTTGTCCTTGCTGCCGATAAATCCCGTGACTTTGGGTGTATCCTTAACGATATGCCACGTATCGTCATTCAACTCCATCCGGACGAGGATGTAACCGGGAAAGAATTTCCTCTTCGAGGTTTTCTTTTCCCCGGACACGAGTTCGACAACATTTTCCTCGGGAATCAGGATATCCGAAAAAAATGCCTGTTTCCCGGCGGTTTCAATCCGTTCCTGCAGAGAAAGCTTTACCTTGTTTTCAAACCCGGAATAAGTATGGACAACGTACCACCTGAATGCCATATCTCTTAACCCAACAATACCTTGATAATTTTGGTCAACCCAAAATCAACAAGTCCAAGAAAAATGGAAAGAAAGATCGAAACAACCAGAACGACGGCGGTCGATGCAAGGGTCTGTTTGCGCGTTGGCCACGTCACCTTTTTTAATTCGGCTCTCGCCTCGTCCAGAAACTGCCGGATTTTGGAAAGTATCTGTTTGACCTTGTCCATTAAATATCCTTATCGATCCGATGCATTGCGGGTTCAATGAATGAATGGCAGGCCAGGAGGGACTCGAACCCCCAGCATCCGGATTTGGAGTCCGGCGC
>CAZIPU010000181.1:0-4762 GCA_964541005.1 uncultured Syntrophales bacterium
GTCAAGGAGTTGGCCGATACTGGTCATGACGGCATGGGTCACACCTTCGAACTGCGCCCGGTATTTCCGCTGGGAATCCCTGGAGAAGAGTTTGAACGGCGTATCGATCCGGTAGGGTTTTAGACGGTCCTCCACAGACAGGGGATCGCCCACGCGGTAGACGATTTGTCCACTCCGGGCGAACGGCAGGTGGCCCCGGTAGACCTGCTCGGAATTGTTGCAGCCGATGGGGACGATTTTCTTCCGGCTCCAGAGGGCCAGCTGGGCGAGGCCCGTTTTCCCGTCCGCCAGTTGGACGGACCGGGTCCCCTCGGGAAAGATGATCAGGTTGAGGCCCCGGTCGAAGAGGGCCTGGCGGCTGAGTTCGGCCACCCGATCCATCACGAGATCGTAGTAATCCCTGATAAACTCGACGAAGTCATTCCCCCAGGCGCGGAAAACCCGGGCGGCGTTTTCCGGATAGGTTCCGGCACGGTCGTACTTCCCATCGATCACATCCCTCACATCCCGGTAAAGCTCCGGGTCGATCCGTTCCCCGAATTTTTTCTGATAAAATTCCTCTATCAAATATGCCATGGACGGCACGGGAATGAGGTTGCATCCATCAAGAAACTTTCCCAAAAGGGCGTTGCGGTAGTACTTTCCCTTCACCCAGACCGTCGTGTAGGGAAAGACCTTCATCGTCCAGAGTTTCCACTGGAAGGGCCAGTAATTGTACCGGTCCGTGTGGTTCATGGCGAAGATGACGTTTTCGTCGCGGGGAATCTTTTCGAGGTTTTCGATCTGGATATCGACTTTGGCGAAGAAACGGTAGTTGGGGGTTAAAAGACAATTCGCCACGATCATCTGGCCCCGGGGTTTTTCGACCAGGCGGATGCGGTTGAGATGCTCGATATCGACCATGAGCCCTGCTCTAGACGAAGAATCAGGCAGCGCCGCTGCCTAGAATGATCTCCTTGACCCGAGTCAGCTCGGCGGGGGTGTCGACTTCGACGGAATCGTAGGCGGTTTCCACGACCTTGATCCGGTAGCCGTGCTCCAGCGCCCGGAGCTGCTCCAACGCTTCCAGCTTTTCCAGCGTGCCCTGGGGCAGACGGGAAAAGGTATCCAAAAAATGCCGCCGGTATGCGTAGATACCATGGTGCTTGTAATAGTTGGCCTCGTAGACGCCGTCCCGGTCATAGGGGATCGTGGACCGCGAAAAATACAGGGCGAAGTGGTCCTTGTCGAAGACCGTCTTGACGGCATTGGGGTGCGCGATTTCCTCCTCCCGGACAATCCGGTAGATCAGAGTGGACATGGGGATAGAGGCATCCGCCAGCAGGGGTTCGACCACTTCGTCGACCTGAGCGGGTTCGAAAATGGGCTGGTCCCCCTGAATGTTGACCACGATATCGTTCTCTTCCAGGTTCAATGCTGCGGCGGCCTCGGCGATCCGGTCCGTTCCGGATCGGTGACGGTCGGCGGTCATGATGGCCCTGCCTCCGAACTTTTCGACGGCAGCAAAAATACGCCTGTCATCTGTCGCAACCGCCGCCTCGGTCACGGTTTTTGCCCGGAGAACCCTTTCATAGACATGCCGGATCATGGGCTTTCCGCAGAGATCCGCCAGGGGCTTTCCGGGAAAGCGGCTCGATTCGTAACGGGAGGGAATCACACAGACAACTCTCACAGGCAGGCTTCCCCGCAACTCAGATAATTCACGACGTAATCGTGAACGGAATCTTCAAGAGATTTGAACGTCACGGGGCAACCACGGACCTGCAGTTTATCCATCTTCGCCTCCGTGTAATACTGGTACTGGGCCTGGAGGTTCTCCGGCATGGGGATGTAATCGATCTGTTTTTCCCGTCCCAGGGCGGCAAAAACAGCCGCAATGAGATCATTCCAACTCCGGGACTTGCCTGTGCCGAGATTGAAGATGCCGTTCACCTCCCTGTGTTCCATGAGCCACCACAGAACTTCCACGCAGTCCTTCACGTAAACGAAATCCCTCTTTTGCTCCCCGTCGCCGTAATCGGGGCGATGGGACTTGAACAGCCGCACCCGGCCCGTTTCCCGGATCTGCTGACAGGCCTTGTAGATGACACTGGACATGTCCCCCTTATGGTACTCGTTCGGCCCGAAAACATTGAAGAACTTGATCCCCGCAACCTGCTTCTGGATGCCGTGGCGCAGGCTCCACTGGTCGAAGAGCTGTTTTGAATAACCGTACATGTTGATGGGCCGAAGGTCCTTGATCCGTCCCTCATCATCGTCAAAGCCCCGGGACCCGTCGCCGTAGGTCGCGGCGGAACTGGCGTAGATCAGGCGGACCCCATGCTTCATGGCCCATTCGGTCACCCGGCAGGTGTAGTGGAAATTGTTCTCCATGAGGTAGTCCGCATCCGCCTCCGTCGTGGAGGAGCAGGCCCCCATGTGCACGAGGGCTTCGACGGGAAAGGGCACCCGGTCCTCAAGGATCATCCTGAGAAAGGTGTCCTTATGCAGGAAATCGGCATAGCGCCGGTTGACGAGATTCTTCCATTTCTTTGAACAGCCGAGACGATCGACGATAATCACCTCGTCGATCCCTTCGGTGTTCAATTTCCAGACAAAGGCACTGCCGATAAACCCGGCCCCGCCCGTAACGACGATCATCTTGCAATACTCCTTTGATTCAAATTTACAGCGGCGTTGCTATTCTCTACAACTCCTGCGCCGCCTTTTCAACAGCTGCCTTGATCTGAGCGATTCGCTCATCGGCCATCTTTACGGAAATGCCCATGACCAGCGTCCGGCCCAGAAGATCCTCCGCCTGGGGAATGTTCTTCCGGTCATAGATCACCTTGCCCTTGTAGGAGGGATCGGTGAAGGGGTACTGCTTTGGATTCGCCGTCGACCGGGCCATCATGTGCTCCCAGTTGGGGGCGTAGTGCCACTTGTTGGCCTTGAAGCAGACCGTGTCGACGCCGCCGGCAGCCAGACTCTTCTGAAATTTCGCCGCCAGCTCTTCCGTCGGCATGTTGAAGGCGAGAAATGTCGCCGTATCGCCGGCCGGATCCGGAATGTCCCGGAAACCGATGCCCTTAACCTGGCTCAGGAATCCCTTGATCTTCGCTTTGTTCTTCATCTGCTCCGCACAGACCATGTCGAGCTTCCGCAACTGGGCCAGACCCAACGCCCCCTGGAGTTCGTTCATCCGGTAGTTGAAACCCAGAATGTGGCGGCCTTCCATGGCCCGCGTCACTGCGGGATTGTGGTCGTGACCGTGATCATGGTACTCATCGGCCCGCCAGGCGTACTCTTTGTTGTCCGTCAGAACCATACCGCCTTCACCGGTGGTGATGGTCTTGTAGTAATCGAAACTGAAGATCCCCATATCGCCAAAGGTCCCCAGTTTCTTGCCCTTGAAGCTGCCGCCGCATCCCTGGGCGTTGTCTTCCAAAACCAGGAGGTTGTGCTTTTTTGCCACGGCCATGATCTGGTCAATATGAGCCATGGAGCCGCACATATGAACCGGGATGACCGCCTTGGTATAAGGGGTCCGTTTGCGCTCGATATCCGCCGGATCGAGGTTGAGGGTCGCGTCGATGTCGCCCATCACAGGAATGGCCCCGACTTCGAGAACCGCTTCCCAGGTCGCCACAAAGGTAAAGGCCGGGACGATGACTTCATCGCCAGGACCGACACCCATGGCCGCCAGGGCCACCTTCAGGGCCGACGAACCGGACGTGACGCCCAGGGCGTAGGTCGAACCGCAGTACTGGGCGAATTCTTCTTCAAATTGCTTAACCTTGAAAATACCCTTTCTCTCCTTGTCGAATCCGTATCGCATGAAAACGCCCGTTTCCAGGACGTCCATCACTTCCTTCATTTCTTCCTTACCAATCAGTTCCGCACCGGCCATGTTATCTATCCTCCGTTTGCTGATATTGCCCTGTAATCGTCTGTTTTTACTCCTGCCATTCCGCCTTAAGAGCCATGTCACAGCCCCCTGCTCCGGAATCCAGGACCTTGCCCGGATTGTTTCTTGCCTTTCCGGCTTTCTCCCCCTTCAAAGGAAAGCGACCCCCATGGGTTGATGAAGAAGCGGCTCAGTAGCACTGTTTGTAAATATCGACCATGTCCTCCAAGGTCATCTTGCAGGGGTTGTTTGCCAGGGGCCGCGCTACGGTTACCGCCACCTCGGCCAAATCAGGGAAGACCGCTTCGGGAATTTCCAGGGTTTCCAGGGTTGTCGTGATGCCGCAATCCTCAATCAGGGCTTCGACGGCTTCCACCGCCAGATAGGCCGCATCCCGGAGAGACAGGCCGTCCGTCGCTTCACCCATGATCTCGGCGATATCGGCAAACTTCTCCAGGGCACCCGGCAGGTTGTAAGCCATGACGGCGGGCAGGATCATGGTATTGGCCAGACCATGGGGAACGCCATAGCGTCCTCCCAAGGGGTAGGATAGGGAATGAACCGCTGTCACGCCCGCGTTGGCCAGACCCAACCCGGCATAGAGGCTCCCCAGAAGCATCTGTTCCCGGGCCTGGAGATCGCTCCCGTTATGGACGCAGGTCCTGAGGTTTTCCGAAATGAGACGGATCGCCTCGAGGGAAAACACCTCGCTCATGGGAGAGGCGTTTATGGAGGTATAGGATTCGATGGCGTGGCACAGGGCATCGATCCCCGTTTCCGCTGTCGGCTGGGGCGGCAGTGTCACCGTCAGGGTCGGATCACACAGGGCGATGTCCGGGTACAGATAGGGGCTGTTCATCCCTTCTTTTTTCTTCA
>CAZIPU010000182.1:0-4755 GCA_964541005.1 uncultured Syntrophales bacterium
GGGGGAAACTCCCTCTGGGCGAATCTCTTCGCCTCGGTCGCCGGGGCCTTCATGTATTTCGCCACCCTGACGGAGGTGCCGATCCTCCAGGGCTTGCTCGGAACCGGCATGGGCCAGGGACCGGCGCTGGCCCTCCTGTTGGCGGGCCCAGCCCTGTCCTTGCCCAGCATGATCGTGATCGGCAGCGTCATGGGGGTCAAGAAGACCGCCGTCTTCTGCACGATTATTATTTTTCTGTCCACGGTGGCCGGAATGATTTTCGGCTGGATCGTGGGCTAAGGAAAACCGGTTTGTCACATATAAATAAGGAAGGAGATCATGATGGACATTAAAATTTTGGGCACGGGCTGCGCCAAGTGCCAACAAACGGAGAAACTTGTTCGGGAAGTATTGGATGAAACCGGCGTGACCGCTCAGGTGGAAAAGGTCGCCGATATCAAAAGTATCACCAAGTACGGGGTCATGCTGACCCCCGCCGTCGTCGTGGATGGTGAGGTGAAAATCGTGGGCAAGATTCCGAAGAAGGAAGACATCAAGAGCTGGCTGGGCAAATAAGGGTTTGAAAGTGAGTCGCATCAGTATGGACTCGTTCTCCAGATGCGAAAAATCATAAAAAAGGAGAAAAATAATGAGTGCAAAAGCAGGCAAGCATCTTTCCTTTCTGGACCGGTATTTAACGTTGTGGATTTTTCTGGCTATGTTTGTCGGCGTCATGTGGGGTTATTTTTATCCCGGAATCCGGGATGTCATCAACCTGTTTCAGGTCGACACGACGAACATCCCTATCGCCATCGGACTGATTTTGATGATGTATCCGCCTCTGGCCAAGGTCAAGTACGAAAAACTCCATGAAGTTTTTCATAACGGTCGGGTCCTTGCCTTATCTTTGGTCCAGAACTGGGTCATCGGCCCCATTTTGATGTTTCTCCTGGCTATCACCTTTCTTTCCGGACACTACAATTACATGGTAGGTCTTATTCTTATCGGCCTTGCACGATGCATCGCCATGGTCATTGTTTGGAACGATTTGGCCGAAGGGGATCGGGAGTACTGTGCAGGACTCGTGGCTTTTAATTCGATCTTCCAGGTTCTGTTCTTCTCATTCTATGCCTGGATCTTCATAACGATTCTCCCGACCTGGCTCGGCATGAAGGGTTCCGTCGTCGATGTTTCAATCGGGCAGATCGCTGAAAGCGTCTTTATTTACCTGGGTATTCCGTTTATTGCCGGGATGCTTACCCGCTTTGTGTGTCTGAAGACTAAAGGAGAAGAATGGTATGAAAAGAAATTCATCCCGAAGATCAGCCCGATTACCTTAATCGCCCTGCTCTTTACGATTCTCGTCATGTTCTCCTTGAAGGGCGAGTACATCGTCGAGTTGCCTATGGATGTCATTCGGATTGCCATTCCTCTGTGCATTTACTTTGTCGTCATGTTCTTTATTTCTTTCTTCCTGTCTATGAAGGTAGGCGCGACCTATGAAGAATCGACGACCCTGAGTTTCACTGCGGCGTCAAACAATTTCGAACTGGCCATTGCCGTGGCCGTCGCCGTCTTCGGCCTGAATTCCCAGGAAGCCTTTGCCTGCGTCATCGGACCGCTTTTGGAGGTGCCGGTTCTGATCAGTCTGGTGAACGTGGCCCTGTGGCTCAAACGGAAATACTTTCCCTTTGCGAAGGAAACCCCGACCGGGATCTGCCATGTGACGTGTAAACCATGATCAACCACCTGAAAAAACATGTTCTCTGTAAAACCGGACAATTGTGTAAACGTTGAAAGGAGTCGATTTATGGATACTTCTTCAGTTGCATTTATCGGCGGTGGCCGTATCACCCGGATTATCCTGGAAGGATGGAAGAAGAAAAATCATTTCCCGTCCCGGATCATCGTAAGCGATGCCGATCCCGATATTTTGCGGGGCTTGCAGTGGAAATTTCCGGAAGTCGAGATTTATCCGGGAGAAAACGCGGCCTCAATTCTCCGGGATATCATTTTCCTGGCGGTGCACCCCCCGGCCATGGCCGCAGTATTGGCCGAGATAAAAGATGTATTGAGACCCACCTCCGTCGTCATTTCCCTTGCGCCCAAGTGGACCATTAAAAACATTGCGTCGGGCCTGGGCGGATACAACCGTATTGTCCGGATGATCCCCAACGCCGCATGCATCGTCAATGAGGGCTTCAATCCCATCAGTTTTTCGCGCGCCTTTACCGAAGAGGAAAAGGCTGAAATGACGCAATTTATGCTTCCCCTGGGGGACTGCCCGGAAGTGGAAGAACGGAAGTTGGAGGCTTACGCCATTCTGACCGCCATGGGGCCGACCTATTTCTGGCCCCAGTTGAATGAGCTCCAGAACCTCGGGGAAACATTCGGTTTAACCGCCCGGGAAACGGAAACGGGTTTGGTCCGGATGATGGAAGGAACGGTCAAAACACTGTATGCATCGGGTATGGCATATCCGGATGTGATGAATCTGATCCCGGTCAAACCCCTGGGGGAAGAGGAAAATACAATCCGAGAAATGTACCGGGCAAAGCTGCAAGGGCTGTATGAAAAATTAAAGGGATAAAAGTCCCGTGATGAAAAGACCCATGATAAAACAAGATATTCGTATAAATGCCGTCAAGGGGTTTATCAAGGTTTTCAGTTGCGCCCATGCCATGCTGATGGTCTCAGCAGGCCGGCACCGGACCCCACTGGATGTAAACACGCTGAAGGCGGTCACCGGTTTTGGGGCCGGAGTCGCAACCATGGGGGATGTCTGCGGCATGGTTAACGGCGGGGTGGTGGCCCTGGGAAACCTGTTGGCGCCCTTGTATGGGGCGCCCGATGAGGAATGGAAGACGGCCCTGTTCTGCCACGAATTCTATCGGCAGACGAAAGAAGCAGCAGGAACCTGCAGTTGCGGGGAAATCCACGGAGGAAAGCATCTGGCGAAAAACTTCCGGAAAGCCATCCTGACGGGAAAGACCTTCAAGTGTTTTGAAATGCTCTATAAGGGAGCGGGAATCCTGGATGATTTTTTTGACCGCATTCCTTATGTACCACCCTTGTTTGAAACAGAGAAAGCAGATCGCATTCGGTCCATTTACGAACATTTCCGGGGTAATCGTTTCCATTGCTGCCGGACCACCCTTGAGTTGATTCAGGAAAAAAGCGGGCGGGACCTGTCCTTTCTCCGGGAAGCATCGACAGGATTCATCGGAGGCATCGGCTTCAGCGGCACCCTCTGCGGAAGCATCATCGGCGGGGTGCTGGCTGCCGGGGCCACCCATGGTGTTGATCCCTGCAAGAGCGATTATGGGGACACCATGAAAATCATCTGCCATGGCTTGCTCAAGAGCGACAAAATCTGGAGCGATACCCGGGTATTTAAAGCCGCCCGGGCCTTCGAGGTGAGCCGGAAGATCTACGAAATGGTCGAATCCTCTTATGGAAGCTGCGACTGCCGTATCATCTCGGGCCTGAATGTCGAAAGACCGGAAACATTTCAGGCCTACGTGCAGGAAAACGGAATTGCCCGGTGCCGGGGCCTTGCCGACCGCATTGCCCGGGAAACGGCTGCCCTTCTGTAAGAGAGGATTGTCTTTATATTGATTCCAGAGTTTTATCCGTAATCATCTTACTTCCCGAGGAGGTCCACGATGGCTACACACAAGGAGTTGATTAGAGATTTACTGTCTCAAGCGGACATTCAGGTCAACGGCTCCCGTCTATGGGATATTCAGGTGCGCGATGAGCGTTTTTATATCCGGGTCCTGAAAAAAGGCAGCCGGGGGCTTGGGGAGTCGTACATGGAGGGTTGGTGGGACTGTAAACGCCTCGATGAGTTCATCTGCCGTCTTCTCCGGGCGCGTCTGGACAAGAAAATCGGCGAAAACCTGAAAAACCTTTTTTATTACGTGTATGCGAGACTTTTCAACATGCAGTCGCCGGCCCGGGCCGGCATCATCGCCCAGCGGCATTACGATCTTGGGAATGAGTTGTTTCATTCTTTCCTGGATCCATATCACCAGTACAGTTGCGGTTACTACAGTGAAGCGGCTGGCTTGGAAGAAGCCCAGCAGAACAAGCTTGATCTTATCTGCCGTAAGATAAACCTGCAGCCGCAGGACCAGGTACTGGACATCGGATGTGGATGGGGTGGCCTTGCCCGGTATGTATCGGAAAAGTATGGTTGTAAGGTAACTGCGGTCAACATTTCGGACGAGCAGGTTTGTTATGCCCGGGAATCATGCAGCCATCTGCCTGTGAATGTGATCCTGCAGGATTACCGCAAAATCCGGGGTTCTTTCGACAAGATCGTGTCGGTCGGGATGTTCGAACACGTGGGGCCGAAGAACTACCGTACCTTCATGGATGTGGTGTCCCGCTGCCTGACAGAAGACGGGATTTTTCTTCTCCAGACGATCGGCAGCAATTCTTCGCAGGTGAACAATGATCCCTGGATCAATCGATATATTTTCCCCAACGGTGCCCTGCCGAGCCTGGCCCAGATCGGCAGAGCCATAGAAGGCCTTTTTGTGGTCGAGGATATTCATAATCTGGCTGCACACTACGAGAAGACACTTCTTGCCTGGAACGAGCGCTTCCAGAGGGCATGGCCCACTCTCGCAGGCACCTATGACGAGACGTTCAAGAGAATGTGGGAATACTATCTTCTCTCATGCGCCGGGGCCTTTCGGGCAAGATCGGTTCAGTTGTGGCAAATCGTGTTGACAAAAGGACTGGAAAAACCGGATAGATTCCGCTGCA
>CAZIPU010000183.1:0-4678 GCA_964541005.1 uncultured Syntrophales bacterium
TTCGGCAATGGTTTTATGCATCTTCCAATTACCGGCAATAAACGGTTTTCTCATCGTAACCCCCGTTACACTTAAATTTTCATCCGTACGGCCGGCAAAGCGGCATCTTCGTCACAGAAGGGTCATTCCAACTGGGCTTGGGGAATCTCGGTGTACCGATATTGATAAACTCAAAAATCTCTCCCCGTGGCCGAAATGACCAAAATTCTTTTCCGTACCACCGGCACCGCATGCGGCGTCTAGCGGCTTTGCCGGACTCCCACCCGGTCACAGTCGCCAAGGACGGCGCATCGGCTGCAAAGAGGCGACACGGGCCGGCAGACAGCCCTGCCGAATGCCACAAGCAGCGTATTGTAACGGATCCAGTATTTCCCGGGAAGCTTTTTCCTCAGGGCGAATTCCGTTTCATCGGGTGTCCGGGTCGATACATATCCCAGCCGGTTCGAAATCCGGTGCACATGCGTATCGACACAAATCCCCTCTTTGCCGTATCCCAAAGTGACGACCAGGTTCGCCGTTTTCCGGCCGACCCCCTTGAGCGTCAGCAGCTCTTCGATCGTATCGGGTACCCGGGATTGGAAACGCTCGATTAAGTCCCGGCATATCTCGATGATCGTCCTGGCCTTGTTCCGGTAAAAACCGACGGGATAGATGGCCCGGGCAATCGTCTCCTCCGGGAGCATCACCATCGTCTCCGGGCGGTCCGCCAGGGAAAACAGCCGCTTCGACGCCTCCTCGGTCACCTCATCCTTGGTCCTCAGGCTGAGAATCGTTGAAATGAGGATGGGAAAGGGGCCTTTCCGGTCATCGGCATACTGGGTGACGATGGGGACATCCCATGTCCTGGCCTCTTCTTCGAGCCGGGCGATGACCCGCTCTATTCCGTCGTCTTTCATGGGATAAGATGTCCGTTGATTTGACGGCAGCGAACCAACCGGCTAATTGTACCCCTCCTCGTAGGCCAGCATATCGAGGTGCAGGGTCGCAATATCCTCGACATCCAGATTCGCTTCCTGCTTCGTCTCCCGGAAGTCGATGATCTTGATATAGCGTTTGCATTCGTTGCACACATCGACGCGGTAACGCTCATCCCCTTCGACCGTAAAAAACGCCAGGCTCTGCTGCTCTTCGTTGCCGCAGAAGGGGCACTTGATCCGGACGAAGGACCATTCGTAACCGCACTGGTTGCAGAACAGGTAACGCCGGCCCTCTTCTTCCCTGAGTTCCCCGATCTTCGGTTCCCTGCCGCAGATGGGGCAGTAACCTTCGGTCCAGTCCGCCTTGGCCACGGAATCTCCGTATTTTTCGACCACTTTCTCCAGATCAGGCCGTAAGCTCTCTTCCAGGAAAAGCTCGACCAGATCGAAGGTCTCTTCTTCACCGGCGGCTTCGTCCGCTTCCGGCTCCTCAGCCGCTTCAACCTCCCGGTCTTCCTCCTCCGATTCTTCTTCCACGACGACCCCTTCCGCAGCGTCCCGAATCATGTCTTCAAACAGCAGGGGGTCCTCTTCGATTTTTTCGACCAGAGCCTGCGTCTCGCCGGGGGCACGCTTCTCCGCAATGGAAAGAAGGGAAAGGAAATACTCCCTCGGCCCCGTCAGATCGAACTCGCCTTCGGCAAGGTCCACCAGGGGAAGGCCCCCATGCAGTTTCTGGGGAATGATCGCTTCATCGACGGAGAAAACGTTGGGATGGTCTTCTTTTTTGTAAGCTTCCCTCTTAATGAGAATTTCTTCCAGAATATCGAGGAGGTCAACGTAATGAGGGTTGACCGTCTTGTACCTCTCTATGGTTTTCAATGTTTCTTTCAGTTTCTTTGCCATCGGCAATGGTACTCCTTGGATTGATTTCACTTGTTCGCCCCCGGTAGGATGGACGGGTCATCCTGCGCCAAAACAGACGGGTCTGTATATCCGCTTTTATTCACAACTTCAAGTACTATTTAAATTTCAGACGGTTGCGGTCTCCATTCCGGGAATGGATCAGGCATGATCAACGGGACCTGTCCGGATGCACAAACACAGACCGGACCTGGATCATGGACGCAGATAAGGGCGCAACGCTTAACACCCGGCCGATGCAGAAAGGTCATTCTCCTTTACGCACCGGAAGATATATGATAGCGTCATCGCCACAGAAATCCTGTGACATCGAAGGAACAAATGGAATCAACCGGCCCCTCCCGTCATCACCGACGACATCGACGACACCCGCAACCGTCGAAAGATCAACATACGCAACCCGAGGCCGAAAGACCGGCCAAGCCTCATCACAAGAAGGAAGGCTGGCATCATCACCGGATGAAACCGGAGATCGATCCCCGCCTGCAGCCTGTTTTCAAAAAAATCGGCAAACCCGTTCAAGCGGAATTTGTCCCCGACAGCTTTCAGCTGGAAGCAATCGAATCGGTCGAAAGTGCGGACTGCCTCGTCGCCGCCCCCACCGGGTCCGGGAAAACATGGATCGCCCAGCAGGCCATTCTGTCGGTCTTCAACCGGGGAGGGCGCTGCTGGTACGCCTCGCCTCTGAAGGCGCTCAGCAACTCTAAGTGGGTCGAGTTCAGCGATTGCTTCGACGGCATCAACGTGGGGATTTTAACGGGCGATACGAAAGAGAACACGAACGCCCCCATCATCGTCGGCACGACCGAGATTCTCCGGAATCAGCTCTACGACATGATGCACCGGGGTGAGGATTTTCCCTGTGACCTCGTGGTGATCGACGAGGCGCATTACCTGGGAGATGCGGACCGGGGCGTGGTGTGGGAAGAGATCATGATCTACCTGCCCCCGCGGGTCAACCTGCTTCTCCTGTCGGCCACTATCGGCAACGACGAGGAACTGGCGGGGTGGCTTTCCGGCCTCCGGGGCAAACCCTGCGTCGTCATCAAGGAGAAAAAAAGGCCCGTCCCCCTGTATCCCCTGTTTCTGCATCCATCGGGCAGGATCATGCCGTACCTTGAAAACAAGAAGCTCTTTCACGGTCTGATCGATTACATGGAAAGGGCCGAACAGGAAAGACGTCTGCGTTACATGCCTCCCCGCATCGGCGAGATTATCCATGCCCTGGAACAGTTTCACCTGACGCCCGCCATCTTCTTTCTCAAATCACGGACAGAGTGCGATGCCGCCCTTTCCCATTGTCACCCGGCCCCTCCGTCGTTTTCAGACCAGGACTTCGACAACGACCTGGCGGAGCTCCTGGAGCGTTTCCCCTATCTCCGGAATCACCGGCATCTTTCCTATCTCCAGAGATGCCGCGTCGCCGCGCATCACGGGGGGCAGTTGCCGGCATGGAAATTCCTGGTGGAGACGATGATGAACCGGGGGCACCTCCGGGCGATCTTCGCCACCTCCACGGTGGCGGCCGGTGTGAATTACCCCGCCCGCACCATCGTCCTGTTCAATTCCGACCGCTACAACGGCTATGAATTCCGGCCTATGAGCAGCATCGACTTTCACCAGATGACGGGTCGGGCGGGACGGCGGGGACAGGACAAGATCGGCTTCATGCTGGCCGTACCGGGCCGCTTCATGGATCTTCACCATATCCGGAAGCTTCTGTACAAAAGGCCGGAGGCCATCGAAAGCCAGTTGAAGAGCGACTTTTCCATGATCCTGAACCTCCTTTTGTCCCAGTCCACAGACGACATCCGGGTGATTTTCGAACGGTCCCTTGCCTCCTTCCAGGAGGGACCGGACGCGGAGGAAAAGGGAAGCCGGTGGGATGATTTTCTCAAGCACCTCGCCTTTCTGAAAAAGGAAAACTTCGTCGATGAAAACGACCGCCTGACGGAAAACGGCATCTGGGCCTCCAAGTTGAGACTCGACCAACCCCTGCTGATTGCCGAATGCCTGAGAAAAGGCGCATTCCCGCGGTACGACGCGAAACTGCTGGCCGCGCTGGTGGCCCCCTTCGTGTACGACGGCGATCAGGATATCAAGATTACCCGGAAAATTACGTCGCGCAAGCTCGCCCGCGGCTTCAACCGGCTCCGCAGGCAGCTGGCCGATCTCCTGGAACGGATGCAACAGGAGGGTTTCCGCGTCAGCCCCATGTTCCTCTGGCCTGCCTGGGCCATCTATGCCTGGGCCAGGGGCATGGACTGGGAGGCGATCACCGGCCAGATCGGCATCGCCGACGGGGACTTCGCCATGCTCATCACGAGAACGGCGGATAATTTACGGCAGATTGCTTCCCTCAAGGAGTCCCATCCGGAAACGGCGTCTCTGGCCTTCGACGCCATGGACACGATTCTTCGCGAACCGGTCGTGTTTGAATAGAAGAAATTCACGGGCAAAATCATTTGTTTCTTGACTTCTTTCACAACAATCATTATAAGCACCCATTCACGATGTCATCGTTATTTTGCGATGATCTTCAACCGGTTTTTTGGTCCCCATCGTCTAGAGGCCTAGGACACCGGCCTTTCACGCCGGTAACCGGGGTTCGAATCCCCGCGGGGACGCCAATATCTTGCAAAAGGATCTGAGGTCGTTACATCGCCTCAGATCCTTTTTTTTGTGGCAATTGAATTATGGTCGTGAATTTCTTTTGGAAGGGGCTTCAAGGGCCGGCCTCACCGGCTCAGGCTCACGACATGATCTTTTTGAAACAAGGCCTATGAAAATTATACCGGGGAAACCACAGTTTTTAACCGTCATCAATGGAATATATT
>CAZIPU010000184.1:0-4675 GCA_964541005.1 uncultured Syntrophales bacterium
TGAATGTGAAACAGGCATATTATAATGTTCTTCAGACCCTCGAAAACCGGCGGGTTGCCGAGGAATCCGTAGAACAGTTTCAACAGCATCTGAATCAGGCCAGGGGATTCTTCGAGGTCGGCCTGAAACCGAAATTCGACGTAACGAAGGCCGAAGTGGATTTGAGCAATGCCCGATTGAAATTGATCCGGGCCGAAAATGCCGTCCGTATCGCCCGCGTCAATCTCAATAACGCCATGGGCATGCCGGATGCTCCGGACTATTCGCTGGAAAACAACCTCTTCTTCGAAAAAGTAGATACGGCCCTTGCAGAGGCTCTGGCAACAGCTTACGAAAACCGTCCTGATCTTCAATCGCTGATCCTCCGGGAACAGGCCGCCCGGCAGAACCTGGATCTGGCCAGGACGGGCCACTATCCGACCCTGACGGGCAGCGCATTCTACGGTTACGGCGGCAGCGATTTTCCTCTTGGAGAAGGCTGGAATGTCGGGGGCAGTCTGAATATTCCCATCTTCAGCGGTTTCCTTGTCGAGAACCAGATCTTTGAGGCCAGGGAAAATATCGACGTGTATTCTGCGGAGGTGGCATCCCTGAAGCAGCAGATTCGCCTGGAGGTGGAACAGGCCCTTTCCAATCTTCAGGAGGCCTCCGGCCGCATTGAGACAGCGGCGGTGGTCGTCAGGCAGGCGGAAGAAAACCGGGAATTGGCCGAAGGCCGGTACAGCTCCGGTGTCGGCAACCCGATCGAGGTGACCGATGCCCTGCTGGCCCTGAGTAATGCAAGGATATCCCACATCCTGGCCCTGGCCGATTACAAAAGCGCCCAGGCCGACCTGGAAAACGCCATGGGCATGAAATAATCCAATTCACGGAAGCGGCAATAGGGAGCGTATGAAAAAGAAAATTAAAATCTGTGTGATCGCGGTTGCAAGTCTCTTGCTGGTTGGGGCCTTCTTCTTTTTCAGAAACGGGGAAAAGGTGCCCGAATACCGGACGGAAAAGGTCAGCCGCGGGGATATCCGGGCGACGGTGACCGCCACGGGGACCGTGAATGCCGTTGTGACGGTTCTGGTGGGAACACAGGTTTCCGGAACGATCAAAACCCTGTACGTCGATTTCAACTCCCCCGTCAAAAAAGGACAGATTCTTGCCCAGATCGATCCCGCCACTTTCCAGGCGCAGGTGGATCAGGCCCGGGCCAATCTTTTTGCGGCCAGGGCCAACGTGGAGAAAGCGCAAGCCGCGCTCCTGGATGCGAAGCGTACGCTGGACCGGAATAAAACCCTGTATCAGAAAAACTACATTGCAAAAAGCGATCTGGATACCGCGGAGACGAACGAACAGGCCGCCCGGGCCCAGGTGTCCGCCGCGAAAGCCCAGGTGCAGCAGACCGGCGCCGCCCTTGACTTTGCGGAGAACAATCTCCGTTACACAAGGATCGTCTCGCCCGTTGACGGCACCGTCATTTCCAGAAATGTCGACGTCGGCCAGACCGTGGCGGCCAGTTTTCAGACCCCAACCCTTTTCAATATCGCCCAGGACCTGACGAAAATGCAGATCGACACGAATATCGACGAAGCGGATATCGGAAAGATCAAAATCGGCCAGACTGCGGAGTTTACCGTCGATGCCTATCCCGACGACACTTTTACCGGCAAGGTTTTTGTTATCCGTAATGCGCCCATTACGATTCAGAATGTCGTGACCTACGACGTGGTGGTCAAGGTGGATAATCCGGAGTTGAAACTGAAACCGGGGATGACGGCCAATGTATCCATTGTTCTGGAGAAGAAAGAAGGTGTCCTCCGGGTTTCCAATGCCGCCCTGAGATTCAAGCCCGCCGGGAAAGGGGAGAATCTCAACGGTCTGAAAGGTTCCGGCGTCTGGATTTTAAAAGACGGCGCTCCCGGCCGGATCGAGGTCAAAACCGGCATCAGTGACGGAAACTACACGGAAATCGTTTCGGGGCCTCTGCAGGAAGGTCTTGATATCATCGTCGAATCAACAGGTAACGGCAAAAAGAACGCGGATACGCCGCCCATGCCCGGGTTCATCAGGTAGAGAAATGGCCCTGATTGAAACGAAGGATCTCTATAAAATATATGATGTGGGCGAATCGCCGGTGCACGCCCTGGACGGTGTTTCCGTCGGGATCGAACCGGGGGAATTCGTGGCCATCATGGGACCGTCGGGTTCGGGTAAATCGACGTTCATGAACATCATCGGTTGCCTGGATCAGCCGACACGGGGGCAGTACTTTCTCGGCGGGATAGAAACGGGACGTCTGAGCCGGGATGACCTGGCGGCAATACGGAACGAGAAGATCGGTTTCGTCTTCCAGGGGTTCAATCTCCTTCCCCGGACATCGGCCATCGAAAATGTGGAACTGCCCATGTTCTATCGGAGCATGCCCCAGTTGGAACGGAAGACGAAAGCCGAGGAGGCCCTGAAGAGACTCGGCCTGGCGGGAAGGGAGCATCACCATCCGAATCAGCTTTCGGGAGGACAGCAGCAACGGGTGGCCATTGCCCGCGCCCTGGTGAATGACGCGCCCCTGATCCTGGCCGATGAACCGACGGGAAACCTCGACACGAAAACCAGCATTGAAATCATGGAGCTGATGGTCCGGCTGAACCGGGACGATCACATCACCATTGTCCTGGTGACGCACGAATATGATATCGCCGCCTTCAGCCGCCGGATCATCCATTTTCTCGACGGACGTATCGTCAGTGACGAGCCCAATGTTCCGGAACCGCAGATCCATGAAGACAGGGTAACCCCATGATCAACATCCCCGACACCTTAAAGATATCGCTGCGGGCGATCCGGATCAACAAGATGCGCTCGGGGCTTACCATGCTGGGCATTATCATCGGCGTGGGGTCCGTCATTGCCATGCTGGCTGTCGGAACGGGGGCCAGCGAAAAGATCAAGACGCAGCTTGCCGGTATGGGAACCAACCTCCTGCTGGTTCATCCGGGCAGCACGACTTCCGGGGGCCTCCGTATGGGCATGGGGTCCCAGCCGACCCTGACCAAGGACGATGCCGATGCCATCTTGCGTGAGATCCCGAAAGTCCAGGACGTGGCGCCTGTGCTCAGCGGTGCCGCCCAGGTGGTTTATGGAAACCAGAACTGGTCGACGGGGGTTTATGGTTCCACGCCGGGCATCTTTGTCGTGAGAGACCTGATGTTGATCGCGGGGCGGAGCTTCACGGAACAGGATGTGCGCAGTGCCACCAAGGTGGCCGTTTTGGGACAGACCGTGGTGACGAACCTGTTCGGTTCGGCAAACCCTGTCGGGCAGGTTATCCGAATCAAGAAACTGCCTTTCACGGTCATCGGTGTTCTGGCGGAAAAGGGCCAGTCCATGCAGGGACAGGATCAGGACGATATCATCTACATTCCCGTTACAACGGCGCAGAAAAAGATATTCGGTACGGCCTTTCCCGGCATGGTGAGGAACATCATGGTCAAGGTTCGAAACGCCGAGGATCTGAACGCCGTCGAGACCGAACTCAATAATCTCCTGAGACAGCGGCATCGCATCGGTCCCAGGGAGGACAATGATTTCCAGGTGAGAAACCTCGCCGATATGATGCAGATGGCCGAGCAGTCCGCCCGGGTCATGACCCTCCTGCTTGGCGCCATTGCATCGGTTTCCCTCCTGGTCGGCGGAATCGGTATCATGAACATCATGCTGGTTTCCGTCACGGAACGGACCCGGGAGATCGGAATCCGGATGGCCGTCGGGGCCAAGACCTGGGACATCCGTCTTCAGTTCATCATCGAGGCCCTGACCCTGTCGCTGATGGGGGGCATCATCGGAATTGTCCTGGGGATCGCGGGCGCAACGATTCTGAGTGCCCTTGCCGGCTGGACGACGGTTGTTTCGCCCCTGTCGATTCTTCTCGCCTTTGGTTTCTCGGCCCTCGTCGGGATCTTTTTCGGGTTTTACCCGGCCTATAAAGCCTCTCTCCTGAACCCCATCGATGCTTTGCGGTACGAGTAGAGGCAGTCACGCCCGTTCCTCTCTGCATGAGGGGTGTAACCCTGAACCGATTCTATTCCATGATTATTTAAATTTGGCGGACCATTCCCGAATATCCTGCGCTTCGTTTTCAGGGATTCCCAGGGAAATCAGGAAATCGTGATGGGCTTCGGGGGCGCGTTCTTCAAATTCTCCGTGCCAGCGATGCATGGCCTGGTCGTCCATCCCGGCAGAGCGCAACATCTCCACCCACATCATCTTGTCCACTTTGGGCGATAATGCGTCGGACGCGAGGCTTTTCAGCATGTGGGAAAGCAGTCCCTGTTTTGCCTTCAGCTCACGAATCTCGTTGCCGATTTCTCTGAAACGTTTTTCCAGGACATCTGCAGAGCGTTCTCCGGTGGAGTCGAGCAGGTTGCGAATATCTTCGAGGGAGAGTCCCGCCTGACGGAAACGGCAAATTCGATCAAGCCGATCATAGTCTTTCTCCGTGTAGCGGCGATATCCCGAATCGGTTCTGCCGGAAGGTGGGAGAAGCCCGATCCGGTCGTAATACAGGAGTGTGCTGCGGGATAAACCGAATATCCGGGCCAGTTGTGAAATGTGATAATGTTTCATCTTGATCGAGGTGACGGAGGTGACCGGCCACCTCCGTCTTTATTCCGGTTATCGGCTGTTTCGC
>CAZIPU010000185.1:0-4656 GCA_964541005.1 uncultured Syntrophales bacterium
TCATGCCGAATTCCCGGCACCTCATGACGCCGAAACGGGGACGGATCTCGTCGCGGAATTTGGTCTGTATTTGATAGAGGTTGCGGGGAAGCTGACGGTAGGTCTTGATCTCATTGCGTACGAGATCGGTGATCACTTCTTCGTGGGTGGGCCCGAGGCAGTAGTCCCGGTTGTGGCGGTCCTTGAAACGGAGCAGTTCTTTGCCGTAGAAAACCCATCTTCCCGATTCCTGCCACAACTCCGCCGGCTGGACCGCGGGAAGCAAAACTTCCTGAGCCCCCGCCCGGTTCATCTCCTCCCGGACAATCTGTTCCACTTTACGGATAACCTTGAGTCCCAGGGGCAGGTAGGAATAAATCCCGCTGGTCAGTTTTCGCATCATGCCGGCCCTGATCATGAGTTGATGGCTGGCTATCTCCGCATCGGAGGGTACTTCCTTGACGGTAGGGAGAAAGAGATTCGAATAGCGCATGACGCCTCCTTGATGAATGATTACTTACGGCGTCCTGCTTCTCCTTCTCAGGCGGAGCAGGACGCCGTTCAAAGCTACCATAACTGGCGTCAGAATGCACCCAAAATCCCGTGGTAAAACGGACCGGCCAACCGTCCGCGAGCCTTCCGGACCATGACCGAAGAAAGACCTTACGGAGGCCTTTTCATTTCCTCCAACAATTAAAGTTCATGACCAAAATCTTTCTTGAACGCTTCAACCAAATCCTGTCCCCAGTTGTCGATCGCCTTCAGTTTCCCGAAGAAGAATCTCAGGATCGGAGGTTCTTCCACGAAAGTGAGCCCCTTGATCAAATCCGCATGGCGGTGCAGCCAGGTCAGGCGGTCCACCGTGTAATCGATCTGGGAAATGGTGTAGGTCCGACGGGGTACGGCCAGGCGAAGCAATTCAAGATCGGACAGGACCTCGTTGCCGTCACGATCCCGGTCAGAGGAAAGGGTTCCCCGTTCCATGCCCCGGACGCCGGAGGCAATGTACATGGCGGCGGCCAGGGAACCGGCTACGTATTTGGATTGAGGCAGGTTCGGCAGAAAGCGCGTCGCGTCGACATGACAGGCAAGACCACCCGGGGGGGTCACAACGGGAACGCCCCGGTCGATGAGCCGAAGGGCAAAATGTTTGATCATGTCCGCCGAACAACCCGCCACGCCCAGATCGGTCATTTCGCGCATACCGACGGCCATGGCCTCGACTTCCTTGGTCGACATGCCGCCGTAAGTGAGAAAACCTTCGTAGACGGGAAGCCAGGGTTTAATAGACTCGAAAAGGTCCTTGCGGTTGGTGGCGATGACGCCGCCCCGGACCGCGCAACTCTTCCGGCCTGAAAGGTACATGATATCCGCGAGACCGGCCATTTCCTGAACGATATCCAGGATCGGCGTATTTTCATAACCGGCTTCACGCTGATGGATGAAGTAGGCCTGTTCCGAAATCAGGCTCGCATCGAGTACGAGGAGGATATTGTTCTCCGCCGCCATCTTTTTGACCTGCTTCAGATTTTCCATGGAGAAGGGCTGACCGCCCAGGAGGTTCGTCGTCGCTTCCATGCGGACAAAGGAAATGTGGTCCGATCCGTGACTTGCAATGACCTGACGGAACTTTTCGAGATCGAGATTTCCCTTGAACGGAAAGGTGCTGCAGGTATTCAACGCCTCATCGGTGAAGATTTCCAGCACGGTGCCGCCGGCCAGTTCGAAATGGGCCTTCGTCGTCGTAAAATGATAGTTCATGGGAACCACATCGCCTGGCTTCACGAATACCTTGGCCAGGAGATTTTCCGCCGCCCTCCCCTGGTGAACGGGAAGGAGAAAATCAAACCCGAACACCTCCTTCACGGCATCGACCAGCCGGTAGAAACTTTCGCTCCCCGCGTAGGCGTCGTCCGACACCATCATGGCCCCGAGCTGGTTGTCGCTCATGGCGTTGGTCCCGCTGTCGGTCAGCATATCGAGAAAAACATGGCGCGTCCGGAGCAGGAAGGTGTTGTAACCCGCCTCCTCCATCGCCTGCAGGCGTTCTTCGGCGGGCGCCAGGCGCGTCTTCTGTACAATCTTGATCTTGTGCATCTCCACGGGTATTTCCGTTCCGTCTGATAATCTGATGTTCATTCTTCCTTTTCCTTTCTGCTTTAGGTTTAAAATTAAAAAAGCCATGGAGACTTCCATGGCCCTGAAGCAAAACGGCCATGGGCTCTGCGCCCATGGCCGTTGATTTCATCTGTTATTCCCGGCTCACAAGCGCACTATACCGTTAAAATAGCAGTAATAGTAATAGTCCCTGCGATTGCTGCCGTTATTGTTCACGTTAAAAACCATTTTCAATCCTTTTGATTCTGCCGTCGATTCTTTACGGACCGGCACATCGGTCTCAAACTCGAGCGCTCGTTTATCACGGCTTCCTGTTTCTGTCAAACAGGAATATCCTCTTTCCCTATCCGATTATCTCTCCGGTCATTTTCTCGATTTCGGCGAGAAGGACGGGGATGAAGTCCGCTTCCCTGATCTTGCGCACCATCCGGCCCTTTTTAAACAGCATCCCGGACCCCTTGCCGCCGGCGATGCCGATGTCCGCCTCCGCCGCCTCGCCGGGACCGTTCACGACGCAACCCATGAGGGCGACTTTCAGGGGCGATTTCAGAGATGCCAGCTTCCGCTCCGCTTCCTCCACCAGGGCCAGGAGGTCGATTTCACAGCGTCCGCAGGTCGGGCAGGAGATGATTTCGGGACCCCGCTCCCGGAGCTTCAGGGCCCGAAGAATCCCCCAGGCCACGGTCATTTCCTGAACCGGATCCCCCGTGACGGACACCCGGATGGTATCCCCGATTCCTTCAGCCAAGAGGAGACCGATCCCCAGGGAAGACTTGATGGCCGACTGCAGGATCGTCCCCGCCTCGGTGACGCCCAGGTGCAGGGGATAATCGCTCTTCGCGGAAAATTCCCGGTAGGCGTCGATCATGGTCGGCACATCCGAGGACTTGAGGGAAACCTTGATGTTTCCGAAACCCATATCCTCGAGATGATCCACGCTCCGCAGGGCGCTTTCCACGAGAGCCGATGCGGTCGGACCGCCGTATTTCTCAAGGAGATTTTTTTCGAGGGATCCGCCGTTGATCCCCAGCCTGATGCAGACATCACGCACCTTGGCGGCGGAAACGATGCCTTTGAACTTGTCCTTCGGAATGTTTCCCGGGTTGATGCGGATGCCGTGGACACCCTGGTTGATCGCTTCCAGGGCCAGGCGGTCGTCAAAATGAATATCGGCGATGACAGGCAGGACGGATTTTCGGCAGATTTCCGAAAGAACCAGCGCGGCTTCCCGGTCGGGAACGGCCACGCGGGCAATTTCGCAGCCCGCTTCCGCCATTCTCCGGATCTGATCCGTTGTGGCCACGGCGTCCCGCGTATCCGTCGATGTCATGGACTGGACCGCAACGGGCGCGCCGCCCCCCACCTGAACGTCCCCCACATGGACGGCCCTGGTCGCTTTTCTCTCTTTCATCCGTTCTTCCGCCTGTCGTGCCTGGCAATCCCGTTTCCGGTTTTCCGGCAGCGCCTTTTGCGATCAGGCCGCCCGGCCCGCCGCGAAAGCCTTCAGATTCGCGTCGAGCACCTTGGGCGGGAAGGCTTCCCGGAGAACCGCGTCCCAGATCTGTTCGTCGATATCGAGGTACGTGGAGAGCACACCCAGCAGGGCCGTATTTTCCGCCTTGATGTTCCCGGCGGCAACGGCGATCTGCGTGGCATTGACCTCCTTCACGTCGGGAATCCATTTCCGGACCGTTTCCGCAACATGTTCCGGATAGGCAGCCGTTCCCAGGTTTACCGCCGGAGGGAAAAGTTCCAGTTCGCTCATGATGACCCGCCCCGCCGGCTTCACGTAATCGATGTTTCGCAGGGCCTCCAGCCTTTCGAAAGCCACGAGAATATCGACGCCGCCTTTCGGTGCCAGGGGTGAATAGACCTTCTTTCCGTATCGGACGTGGCTCGTCACGCTGCCGCCGCGCTGGGCCATGCCGTGAACCTCGCTTTTCTTGACATCCAGACCCGCCCTCATGACGACTTCGCACAGGATGTCGCTGGCCCGGATAATCCCCTGTCCTCCGACACCGACCATATAAATGCTGGTTACCTGATTTTCCATGGCTTACTCCTCCTCCACGATCGCCCCGGCCTTGCAGAGCTGCCGGCAGAGGGTGCAGCCGGTACAGTAGGCGCTTTCGATTACGGCGATTCCTTCCTGGGTTTTCGTCTTTTTCCGATAGGTCCCTTCCTCCATTTTCGCGAAGGGCCGCCAGGAGATGGGGGAGCAACCCAGTCCGAGGCAGAGCCGGCAACCGTTGCATTTCTCCGGCTCGATCCGGAGGGGTTTCCCGATGGCGGGATTGGCCCGGCGGAACAGGACGCAGGGACTCTGGGCGATGACGACGGAGGGACCGTCGCTCGCCAATTCTTCCTTCATGACCTTCCTGACCTGTTTCAGATCGAAAGGATTGACGACCTGCACGTTTTTGATGCCGAAAACATTGGCCAGGGCGGCGAAATCGAGTTTATTCGTCGGCTGACCTTGAAGGGTAAAGCCCGTTGCGGGATGCTCCTGCATGCCCGTCATGGCCGTCGTGGAATTGTCGCAGATGACGACGACGGCTT
>CAZIPU010000186.1:0-2066 GCA_964541005.1 uncultured Syntrophales bacterium
CGACTTCTTACGGAAACGTCAAATCCGAACCGGCACAGGAAATCTCATTTCTTGAAAAGAGACGCCAGGTTATCCCTCGCCGTCCGCCTTTCCCCGGCCCCCTGTTCGGAGTCCTCATTCCGATAAACGAAATAATCGCAGAAATTGCTCCGGTCCTTTTCAAGGACCCGTTCCGCCTGCGATTCCCGGCATTGATTGTAAACGCGGTCGTCGTGAAACGTACAATTCAGGCAGCACCGCAGATCGGCACCACAGGCAGGACACGCGTCCCTCCTGCCGACGATCCTGGAAATCTCCATCTCTTTGCCGCACCGGTAACAAACCTTCATGACGTTTCAGCCTACCTCTGTTTGGGAAAGGTCCTCCCCAGCCACTGAAGGGTCTTTTTCAGAATATGCTTATAAATTTCCTCCGTCGGCAGATACAGCGATTTCGGAACCTCGAAGGAATGATCGCCTCCGTCCACCACTTCCAGCCGGGAATTCATATCCAAATCCATGGAGCTGAAGATCTTTTTCAGAATCAGGAGATTGCAGAAGGGGTCCCTTGTCCCGGCGAAAAAGAGCATGGGAACCCGGATCTTCGCAAAATGGTCCGCCCGGACGTTTTCCGGATTCCCCATGGGATGAAGGGGGTACCCGAGAAAAACGAGCCCGTCGGGATTGAGCAGCCCTTCCCCGGTCATGTGCGCCGCGATCCTGCCGCCCAGGGATTTCCCGGAAGCGAAAACCCGCTTGAGTTTCAGGCCCGATTCCTCGCGGATGAAACGCATGGCACCTTCCCAGGCCAGGTAGAGCTTATCCTTTTTATCGGGATGCTCCTTTCCGCCCTCCTTGAACAAGAAATTGAACCGTAACGTCGCATATCCCGCCCCGGCCAGGCCTTCGGCGAAGGTCACCAGCAGGGGATGCTGCATGCCGTTTCCCTGCCCGTGGGCAATGATAAAGACGTCCGTCTTCCGTTTCTTCGAGCCCTCGGGCGCCAGAAGAATACCCGAAACGGCTTCTCCGTTTCCCAGGGAAATCGTTACCTTCTCTTCGGTGAATGATTGATCTGCCATAATACGTTATATTCCTTCCAATTTATTCATGACATGCCGACCGTTTCTACGCCGCGTCTTAACTGCACCCGGTATGCACAAGCAGGATCGGCGTTCCTGAAACAGGTGATGTCTGTTTTCAGGTGTGAACATATCACTTCATTTCAAGATACTCCATATCAGAGTGCCCATGTTTCGTACATCGTCGAAGAGGGTGCCGATGAGAAAACAAAAAAGGAACGCACCGGCATAAAAAGAGGCCGGATGGCCTTCCAGCCACCGGATGAACGGTCCCGTCACATCATTCCGGACGGGTTTCAGTTGCAGGACATAAGCGAAGATTCCGGCGATCAGGATGCCTGCCAGGATATCCGTCGGATAATGGAACCCGGCATATATTCTCGGCATGCAGATCACCAGGGAAACGTAAATGCAGGCGAAGATTCCCATCATCGGAGAAACAAAGAGCAGACCAAAAGCCAGGGCGAAAAACAGGGCGGCATGATCACTGGGGAAGGAACTCCAGTTATCCAGCCTGCCAAAATTTTCCATCGTGACGAGATAAGGCCATTGCATTTCCGTAAAATCGGGATGGACAACCGGCCTGGGCCGAAAGGGCAAGGCCATGGCAAGCAGTCTTGCGGCAAACAGGGACAGGATGCTCCCCACGGCAGCGGCAACCAATTTTACCCTTGCCTCAGCACCAGCAATGGACGGGTTGACCATACCCGAGGATTTCAGAGAAACGCCGGGCTTATTCTCTTCTCCCCTTCCCATTGCCTTTTTCTTATCCCTTTGCTCCTTGTCACCCATGGCCTTCGACAAGGCCGGCGAAATCCCTTTCGCCTCTCCCGCGAACCAGGCCCACCAGAACAAAGCCATGATGACACCCCCCTTCAGAAAATAATTCTGAACGATATTCACGGTCAAGCCATCAAACAGGAGGGATTGCCGGGCCAAAACATTGAGGGAGGTGATGATGGAATAATCGAAAGAATTCATTGGTTTATATTCCTTTCGCGGTGTT
>CAZIPU010000186.1:2166-4653 GCA_964541005.1 uncultured Syntrophales bacterium
GGCCGTTTTTAATAGCCTGATTCGCGTTCCGGCTCAAGCATTATATGCTTAGATTTACCTGTGATTGCGCGGCCATTGCCCGGATTGAGCAGCGAAGAAACGTTCGAACAAACCGGGGCGTAAAGTTTTTTATTCAGAAACCCTTCACGGCAAGCTGTTTTTAGCTGAAGATCCGGGAAAGCCCTGCTGGCGTGATCGGCATCGGTACACCGGTTCCACCCTCTCGCCGTGCGTTGATTTTCTTGACTTCGGATGGCGCAGAAGATAGGCTGCCCTCTCGGCGCCTGCCCATGAGCCGATTAATCAAGCGAGGACAAAACAATGGAAGAAAAGATATACACGCTGACCGACGAGGGTCCGGTTGAGGGAGACGACAAAAGTCTCTCCGAAGAACAAAGGATCAAGGCGTTGCTGAATGATGCCCTGGGTATCGTTCTGCGCCACCTCGGCGTCGACCTCTCCGGCGACGTCGGTCGGCAGATGGAAGATATGGAAATCATTGTGGAAAACTGCCAGGAAGAAGACAACCCCCTTGCCAGCGGATTTTACGTCCTCCAGCGGCAGGTCAAGAATGTGCTGCCCATTGCTTTTATAGGGAACGCCCGGACAGAGGAACGGAAAATCATAGCGGATCTCGTCATGTTCCGGGGTGAAGAACTGAAGATTGAATAGGCATCACACCGGTTTCCTGGAAATTGTCCTGATGCCAGGACGAGAGACTGTGTCGCCATGCGCATTTTTGTCGTCTTGGATCAGGATACAGCCTCCTGATCCGGGCTCCGGTTCTTACCTGAGATCCTTTTTCATCTGTTCGAACTCTTCCCGGGTGATTTCGCCCTTCGCATACCGTGTCTTGAGAATTTCCATAACCGAATCCGTCGTTTCTGGTGTTTTAACGCCCCGGGACGTGACGATCTTGATAAAAAAGACCATTCCTCCAATGACAAGCACCAGCATCAGAATCATGATGAAAAGACCGATCCCCAGGATACACCGATCATCCCAGAACATCATGGCAGCCTCCTTTCAATGCGTTCCAATCGGACATTATACATCGCCCTAATGGGCGGCAGATTTGTACCAGTACGCCGCGACAATTCCGGAGATGAAGTTCAAAGCAATCACCAGAAATGGCGTCATCAGGCCGAATTCCGTCCCCATAAGCCCCCTGCCCGCCCGGGGAAAGACCACGAAAAGCATCACGGCGGAGGGCAAAAGACTGAAAATGCAGCCGCGGAAGACAATGCGGCTTTTCCAGAGGGGGAACACCAGGGGCAGCATCAGGATGCCGCCCCAGATCATCCGCTGATAAAACCCCGATGCAGTGAAGACCGGCCTCATGTTCGTTCCAATCAAGTTTGTAATACCCAGTGCTGCGAGAATCCAGAGATTGATGCCGTAGACGAATGCCCCGACCGCGCCCCCGGTAAACGCTCCGCTGATCTTTCTGATCATGTTTTTAACCTCATTCAACAAAGGAAACAGAAAACAAATTCCAGACGACAACCCCTGCGAACCCGCGCTTTGCGGCGGCAGGAGGCGGGATTCCTTCCGCCTGACGCAGGGCTTTTTTCCCAATACATCCAAAGGAGATTATTTGCAAGGAAAGCGGTTACAGCTCAGTCACGGGGAGCGATGTGACAGAATAGCCGTTGCCGGCCATGGATTAGGGGGGCATCAGATCCGCCGGTTCTTGGGGGGTCGCGGCGGACCTGATGTCGAGGAGAGACTTTGCATAAGGGGAATCCGGCAGATTCACCCTTTGTTATTCCTGGTTTCTTAGCGGATGATTGTAACCGCGCAATGGGCGTATCTGGTGACGCTATCGGCCACACTTCCCAGAAGCATTCTTTTGATCCCCCGCAGTCCACGGCTTCCCATGAAAATGTAATCGACTCCGTTTTCTTCGGCCACGTTGACAATCTGCTGGGCAACAGGGCCCTCCACCAGCAGGGTTTTGCACTCAAGCCCCTGATCCTTGAGTATTCTCTCGGCATCGGCCAGAATTTTCGCCCCTTCTTTTTTCCTTTCCAGGCGCAGCGGCGTATTCGGGACCTCCGACAGAGGAACAATATCCTCAATGACATGGAGTAAGGTCAGATCGCATCCGGACATCTTTGCGTAGCGTGCGCAGTGCTGCAGGACCAGATCGCTTATGGGCGATCCATCGATGGCAACCAGAACTTTGATGACGTGCTTTCCCGCTTGCTTTTCCATAATATCCTCCGTTGAATTTGAGAGCCCTTTATCATTTTCTCCTTTTCTTGCCAGACTGGATAAAATAGGTCAATACGGGTAATATACGGTTTTTGTACGGTTTATTCTTCGGTATTTTGAGAAATGAATGCAGGTATAAAAAAAGAGGAATCAATGGTTTATCGGCAAACCCGTTTGCCGATGCGAGCGATTGATTCCTCTTCGGTTTTTCAGGACATCTGATATTCGAGACAGGGCGTCGGGAATCTTGTCCGACGGATTGTCTGGTTG
>CAZIPU010000187.1:0-4618 GCA_964541005.1 uncultured Syntrophales bacterium
TCTTTAAGTGATCCGGAGAGGCATTCAAACGCGTGCTCACAGTCTTCCCATGGCAAGGTGATGTCGTTCGATATCCAGGATTTTCTTGCCCAACCGGTTCTGCAACTCCCGGTCGTTTCCGTTGAAAGCGCAGGCAACGAAACGATAATCTTCTTTTTCCACCACACGCACGATCCGGGCCGTTATTTTCACCGGCACTTCGTCAATGACCAGAATCAAGGGAATCTCACTCCTGAGGGTGCTGCCGATCTTCGAAAACGGTTGACTGAACAGAATACCTCCCAGGGAAACATCGACAATAGGGCATTCCTCCTTATCGATGACCAGAAGCAGACCACAATCGGTAAAGGGTTTCACCCGGAAGGACTCTCTCAGGTCAACCTCGGTTGTTTCCGACTTGATATCGGCCGTAACGGCCATGACGTGGGCCCCGGAAGCAATTTCATAGTCCTTGATGAAATCCGTTATCTGAGCGAGAAAACCATAGCGCTGGGGTTTTTCTTGCTTGGTCAGAATCGAGGAAATCAGCACATATCGTCCGATATGGGAGCGCAGAAAGGGGGGAGATGTCTGGGGGAAAACCACTTTCTTATCATTAATGTCGTAAACCATGGCCCGGGGATAGATCGTCTTCCCCGAATCCAGAACCATGGAAATCTGGATGGCCATGCCGGGCCGGATCAGCATGAAGTTGGGTCCCTTTCCAATCGATATCAAATGTACTTCTGAAGTATAAAAGAAAACGGCTTTGCAGGGATTGGCGCGTAGTATATGATGGGCCTCGAAGGACTGTCAAATATATTTGTTCTATTCGTGTATTTTTTCTACCCGGGTGTTTCCTTCATCGTCTTTTTTTCGAAGGCCGAAGGATACGGAAAACAGAGATGAGCTTTTTAGTCCCTATCATGGAATCGACTCAATCCGTCATCGAGGCACGTGAATTAACCAAGCAATTCGGTGATCTGACCGCCGTCTCCGGAATTTCGTTTGCCGTCCGGCCCGGTGAATGCTTCGGAATTCTGGGCCCGAACGGCGCGGGGAAGACCTCTACTATCCGAATGGTCTATGGTTTATCCCCCCGAAGCGGGGGAACGCTCCGGGTCTTCGGCCAGGATATTACAAACTATCCGCGGTCCATCAAGGCCAAAATCGGCGTCTGCCCTCAGGACAATAACCTGGACCCCGATATCACGGTGATTCAGAATCTTGAGGTGTATGCCCGTTATTTCTACATACCTACTGCAATTGCCCGGCAACGAGCCCTGACCCTTCTTGAGTTCATGTCCCTCGAACACCGCCGGGATGCGAAGGTGACGGACTTGTCCGGCGGCATGATGCGTCGCCTGATCATCGCCCGGGCCCTGATTAACGAGCCGGAAATGCTGATCCTCGATGAGCCGACCACCGGCCTGGACCCCCAGTCCCGGCACCAGGTCTGGGAACGTTTGAATGAACTTCGCAACGGCGGCATGACCATGCTCCTGACAACACACTATATGGATGAGGCCGCCCGGCTATGTGACCGGCTGATCATCATGGATCAGGGAAAGATTCTCGTGGAAGGCAAGCCCGCCGATCTGATCCGGGAATACGTCGGTCGGCATGTGATCGAAGTCAGCGAACCCGGGGAAGAACTGAGAAGCCATGTCCGTGCCGCCCGCCTTTCTTATGAAGACCTCGGGCATCTGCTGATCATTTACGGTCACGACCACGATCAACTTTACCACGAAATCAGTTCCCGTTACTGTCAGGATGGCTGCCTCATGCGCATGGCGACCCTGGAAGACGTGTTTCTGAAACTGACCGGCAGGGGGCTCCGCGAATGAAATCCATCTCATGGCGATTTTTGCAGGTCTGGCAGCGGAACTTCATCGTCTACCGCCGCACCTGGCTGGTGAGCTTCATCCCCCCTCTGCTGGAGCCTCTTTTTTACCTGCTGGCCTTCGGCGTCGGGATGAGCATCCTTGTAGGATATCTCCGCTATGAGGGAACCCCTGTTTCCTACACAAAATTCATCGCTCCGGCCCTGATCGCCATCAACATCATGAGTAACGCCTTCTACGAGAACACCTATGCCTCTTTCGTCAGGATGTATTACCAGAAAACCTTCGACGCCATGATGGCCACACCCCTGACGGTGGGGGAAATCATCACGGGAGAAATGGTCTGGGGAGCGACGAAAGCCGTTTTCGCGACGGTCGTCATGATGACGGTCATCAGTTTCTTCGGACTGATCCGCTACCCGGATGGGCTGCTCCTGATTCCCCTGGCCTTCCTCGGGGGACTGGCTTTCGGTTCCATGGGAATGATCTTCACAGCCGTTGTGCCTCATATCGAACTGTTCAACCTCCCCATCTTTCTCTTCATCACCCCCATGTTCCTCTTCGGAGGCACGTTCTTTCCCCTGGAGAATCTTCCGGTGTGGGCTCAGCAGTTTGCCCTGGCTTTGCCCCTGACGCATCTGGTCAATCTCTGCCGGGCCTTTTCTTATGGTACCTATGGTGCCATGTTCGTCTTGAGTCTTCTCTATCTCTCAGGCCTGACTCTGATCCTGTTTCCCCTGGCGATTTATAAAATGCATCACCGATTGATCAGATAGGCTTTCGCAACGCATGTTTTTTTACCTGGTTCATGTATTATTTCATTCAGTTCGGCTGGTCTGTCCCGTGAAGAAAGGAGAACTTCATGATCATCGGCGTACTTAAGGAAATCAAGGAAGGGGAAAATCGGGTCGCCCTTACCCCGGCAGGGGTGAAAACCCTGAAATTGGACGGTCACGCGGTTCTTGTGGAAACGGGGGGCGGTCATGGAAGCGGCATTACCGATGAAGAATACGGGCGGGAAGGGGCGAATATCGTTACGGCTACGGAAATATATGAAAGGGCGGATCTGATCGTCAAAGTCAAGGAACCCCTGGAGACGGAACGGGATTCCTACCGGGAGGGCCAGTTGCTCTTTACCTATCTCCACCTTGCCTCATCGGAAACATTAACCCGGGCCCTGATCGAACGGAAGATCACGGGCATCGCCTACGAGACCGTCCAGACTCCGGATGGCCGGCTTCCCCTGCTGACCCCGATGAGCGAAGTTGCCGGCCGGATGTCGATCCAGATGGCCATGCGTTTTCTGGAAAAGGACTACGGTGGCAGGGGTATCCTCTTAAGTGGCGTGCCCGGTGTTCCACCGGGGGAAGTGGTTATTATCGGCGGCGGCGTGGCGGGTCTCAACGCCGCCAGGATCGCCTGCGGCCAGGGTGCCCACGTTACGATTCTTGACGTCGATCA
Source organism: uncultured Syntrophales bacterium (assembly GCA_964541005.1). Classification (GTDB taxonomy): domain Bacteria; phylum Desulfobacterota; class Syntrophia; order Syntrophales; family JAAYKM01; genus JAAYKM01. Next base: position 3,285 of record CAZIPU010000187.1, read on the forward strand.
CGAACGGCTGAAATACATTGACGACGTGCTCCACGGCCATGTCATCACGGTCTATTCCAATCCCTACGCCATTGAGAAGTCGACAGGATATGCCGATGTTCTGATTGGGGCGGTGCTGATTGCCGGAGCCAGGGCGCCGGTGCTCGTTACGGAAAACATGGTGTCCCGGATGAAGCGGGGCTCGGTCATCGTCGATATTTCCGTCGACCAGGGAGGGTCCGTGGAAACGACCCGGCTGACGACCCATGCCGATCCTATCTACATGGTTCATAACGTCATCCACTGCGGAATTCCGAACATCCCGGCCTCCGTTCCCAGAACATCGACCTTCGCCCTGACAAACGCAACCCTGCCCTATATCCGGACCATCGCCGGCAAGGGAATCCGCCAGGCGGCTCAGGAGGACATTGCCCTGGCCTGCGGCATCAACTGTGCCGCCGGCTTTCTGACTCACCCCATGGTGGCCGAAGCCTTCGGAATGGAATGGGTGTCCTGGCGCGATGTGCTTCGGTAAAACAGGGGACGATTCTTGACAACGGGGGGAATCTGTGAAAGGGTTTTTTTCATGCGGCGGGTCGGCATCCGGAGAATGGATTTCCTTCCTGCCGAATCGAAAGCAGATAACCCTCTTCCTTCATTGAGGAATCGCTATTGATCGATCAACTGATTCATAACCTGGCCCTCCACCTGCAGGATTCCGTTTTCCTGGCGCCCCTGATCGCCTACCTGGGTGGCCTGCTGGTGGGTTTCACGCCCTGCGTTTATCCGGTCATTCCGGTTACCGTCGCTTTTATCGGCGCCCGTAGTGCAAATACCCGGACCAGGGGTTTCCTCCTTTCCCTGTTCTACGTCCTGGGGATCTCTCTGACGTACACCCTTCTGGGGGGCTTTGCGGCCTTTTCCGGCCGACTCTTCGGCCAGATCCAGGCGAATCCCTGGACATACTTCATCATGGCCAACGTCTGTATTCTCATGGGCCTTTCGATGCTTGAGGTCTTTACCCTGCGTCTTTATACCCCGGAAGCGATTTCTCGTTTTCAGGCCCGGAAGAAAACGGAAGGGTGTCTCGGCAGCTTCCTGATCGGCATTTTGTCGGGGTTTGTCCTGGGACCCTGTACGACGCCGGTCCTCACAGTCCTTCTGACCTATGTTGCAAGCCGACAGAGTCCCGTGTTCGGAATGGTACTCCTTTTCCTGTTTTCCCTGGGAATCGGCACCCTTTTGATTCTTGTCGGCACCTTTACGGGATTTCTGACCCGCCTGCCCAAATCCGGGCCCTGGATGGTCCGGGTCAGTCATCTCTTTGGATGGATCATGATCGGCATCGGTGAATA
>CAZIPU010000188.1:0-4599 GCA_964541005.1 uncultured Syntrophales bacterium
GGATTTTTCGTATGCGCCGCTTCATCGGGGGCTTTCGTGTGGACATGGATAAAGTCGTGGTTTGCAAGGGCGGCTTTTGCCATGGAGAGCCTTTCGGCCAGATCGTTTTCGGGATCGTCCGAATCGGACACCTTCATGAAATCCATACCCAGGTAGTCGCTTAATCCCTCGAAGACGACACCCGAGGCAATCGATAATCCCTTCATCCCGAATCGTTCGGGAAAGGAGGAGATCTTCTTCAACCGGCCGGCCCGCTGGGTAACGAGACCGTTTAGGGGCGGGAGATTCGCTTCCATCCTGGTTCGGTTGATAGGATGGGTATTCAGGATTTCATGGCTGCGAATCAGGTAGGATTTCAGCGCTTTGGCGGTTCTGACGGCGGCGGTGTCCCCGGCATGCGTTTTCCAGGGCATCAATTCCATGATGGGAACCCGATCCCGCATGGGATTCGTATCGGTGACGAAGGGACTCACGGTTCCCTTCATGACCAGAACACCGAAAAGCCCCTTGATGTGATGAAACGTGATATCGATATCCTCATCCTCCCATGAAAAATGGGTGATGAGGGGAAGCAGTTCCCTGATTTCCTCGGCGGTAGCCGGAGGGGTGTCCCGTTTCAGAAAAAGACGGCCCTCGACGATCTCGACGGAGGAAAAGTGCACAAGGAAGGCCACATCCCTTTCGGAAAGGGGCACCCCGGTCCCCAGGGCCTCGAGAGCACCCCGGCCCGGGAAGTCGGCCTGGTCATAACCGAAGAGAGCGAAATGGGCATTCTCGCTGGGCAGGGCCATCCCCAACTGCGCGGCATGATAAAGGCCGTTTGCCCCGAGGGCGGCCATCCTGTCCAAGGCTGGGGTATGAGCGGCCTGGAGCGGCGTCTGATAGTCGAAGGCCGGATAGGAGCGGTCCCCTAAACCGTCGAGAATGATCAGTACACATTTTTTCATCATCAGCCTTTACAGTCTTGTGAGAAAAAAATAACGATACCTGAACCGAACCGACGTAAACTATTCCTTCTGTAAATAATGATGGGGAAGTCATTCTGTTAAACTATTTGCTATAGTAGGTGAGGGTACATAATATTTCAATATGATTTTCGATATGCATGTCCATACAACCTATTCCGCCTGCAGCGGGTTGCGCCTTGGCGAAATCCTGACAAACGCCAGGCGACGGGGACTCGACGGTGTTTGTATTACGGACCATAATTCGATGGCTGTGCGTGCCGACATAAAGGAAGGTTTGCAGCCCGACGGGTTATGCATCCTTTTCGGCATGGAATACGACACGCCGGAAGGGGATTTCCTGATTTTCGGCCCCTTTGACGATCTTAAAACGGGTCTGAACGCGCGTCAGTTGCTCCAACTCGTGAACGAACGAGAGGGCGTTGCCGTGGCGGCCCATCCGTTCCGTGAAGATCGAATGCTTGATCGATCCCTGATCGAACAGGGGGTATGCCGGATTGTCGAAAGTGTGAACGGCCGGAACCGGCTCCATGAGAATGAGCGAGTGCAGAAACTGGTCGAACAGTATCACCTCATCCAGTGCGGGGGAAGCGATGCCCATCAGTTGAGCGAGTTAGGCAAGACGGCGACCCGTTTTCGCACGCCCGTCACGAATCGGCGGGATTTGATCCGAGCCTTGCGGGAGGGCACATGCGCTCCCCATCAACCTTCAGACCGTCAGCCGACGATCAAAACTTACTAAAGATCCCACCCAGGTCATTATCGAAGGCGTTCCTACAGATCGAACCATACCGTTGTATCTCCGAACCGGATCAAGGTCATCAATTCCGGTCAGGTAGGCGGTTATCCGGAAAGGTGAAGGTGCCTCATGAACAAAGGGGTGCGTGTTCCTGATGATTATGGTATAAAAATAGAGAATTTATGCCCTGTGGGAAGAGATCTTACAAACGCGGTTTGGGCAAAGACATCCGGATTTTATTGGATTAGCAGGGGAGAAATGGGAGAAGCAGAGCGGATTGTTCCGGGGATTTATCTGGTTGCGGGACCCAATATATCGCATGCCGAAGATGCAACGGCCTTTGTCATCGAGTTCGGGGATGAACTGGTCATGATCGACTCCGGTGTGGGACGAAGCATTGACGTGATTCTGGATAATATCGCGGAGGCCGGTCTGGACCCGGAGCGAATTTCGACTCTCATTCTCACCCACTGTCATATCGATCACATCGGCGGGGCCGGGGAAATCCGGGAGAGAACGGGTTGCCGGATCGTGGTTCACGAACTGGACGCCGATGCCATCGAAATCGGAGACCCGAACAAAACCGCCGCCGGCTGGTACGGGAGAAAACTCTTGCCCATCCCCGTTGATTATCGCCTGAGAGGCGCTTCGGAAAGCCTCACGTTTGGCGGGGAAAACCTGCATTGTCTGCACACGCCGGGCCACACTCCCGGCTCCATTTCCATTTACCTCGATCGGGGAGGAAAACGCATTCTCTTCGGTCAGGACATTCATGGACCCTTTCACCCGGCGTTCGGTTCCGATGTGGATATGTGGGCTCAGTCCATGCAAAAGCTTCTCGATCTCGATGCGGACATCCTCTGCGAAGGCCATTTCGGGATATTCCAATCGAAAGATATGGTCAGAAAATACATTTTACGTTATTTGAAGGAACACGGAAAATTACATACTAAATCAAACGGATGAGGTAAAAAATTGAAGAAACATCACAAGTTTTCCATCTGGTACGTTCTGCTGGGCATCTGGTTTGTGATCATTCTCCAGAATTACATCGCCTCCACGTATGCCGTTCCGACCATTCCCTACAGCCAGTTTATTGCACTTCTTCAGCAGGGGAAGGTTGGGGAGGTCGCCATCTCGTCCAATCAGATCCAGGGGAAATACAGGCCGCCTTACACCGGCCCGCAGGGTGCGGCGGAATTCAAGACCGTGCGCGTCGATCCGAATTTATCCGCGGTTCTGCAGAACTATCGTGTTGTTTTCAAGGGAGAGATAGAATCTACCCTGTTAAGGGACGTGATTTCCTGGATATTTCCGATTGTGCTGTTTGTCGGCGTCTGGTTTTTTCTCATGAAACGGATGGGGGGACAGCAGGCCGGTTTTATGACCCTGGGAAAGAACAAGGCCAAAATTTACATGGAAAACGAGTTGAATGTGAATTTCAACGATGTGGCCGGTGTGGATGAGGCCAAGCAGGAGCTCGTAGAGGTGATCGAATTTCTGAAAGAGCCGAAGAAATTCACGGAACTCGGGGGAAAGATCCCGAAGGGAATTCTCCTGGTCGGCCCGCCCGGAACGGGAAAGACGCTTCTGGCCAAGGCGGTGGCCGGTGAAAGCGGCGTGCCCTTTTTCAGCCTGAGCGGTTCCGAATTCGTCGAGATGTTCGTCGGTCTCGGGGCGGCCCGTGTGCGGGATCTCTTTACGCAGGCCAAGGAAAAGGCCCCCTGCATCATTTTCATCGATGAGCTCGATGCCCTGGGTAAGGCCCGGGGGGTGGGTATGATGGGAGGTCATGACGAACGGGAGCAGACCTTAAACCAGTTGCTTGTCGAAATGGACGGCTTCGATCCGAAAGTAGGCGTGATCCTCCTGGCCGCTACGAACCGGCCGGAAATTCTCGACCCGGCGCTGCTCAGGCCCGGTCGGTTTGACCGCCATGTCCTGGTGGATCGGCCCGACAAAACCGGACGGGAGGAGATCCTCCGGGTCCATCTGCGAGGCATCAAGACGGCGCCGGATCTGGATGTCGGGAAACTCGCCGCCATGACGCCGGGCATGGTCGGAGCCGACCTGGCGAATCTGGCCAACGAGGCGGCTCTATTGGCCGTGCGGCGGGGAAAAACGCTTGTGGGAATGGAGGAATTCTCGGAAGCGGTCGAACGCATTGTCGGCGGTCTCGAAAAGAAGAACCGGCTCATCAACGCGGCGGAAAGGGAAGCTGTGGCCTACCATGAAATGGGGCATGCCCTGGTGGCCCTGTCCCTTCCCGGAACGGATCCGGTCCAGAAAATATCCATCATCCCCCGGGGGATTGCCGCCCTGGGTTATACCATGCAGGTGCCGACGGAAGACCGCTTTCTCATGAGAAAGACCGAACTGATCAATAAGGTGGCCTCCCTGTTAGGGGGGCGCGCGGCCGAGGAAATTATCTTCGGCGATATTTCCACGGGGGCGCACAATGACCTGTCGCGGGCGACGGATATCGCCCGGAGCATGGTCATGGAGTACGGTATGAGTGATAGACTGGGCCAGGTTTACCTGTCGAGAAAAACCCGTTCCCTGTTCATGGATGCGAGTTTACAGGAGAGCCGTGAATTCAGCGAGGCGACGGCGGAGTTGATCGACCGGGAGATCAAAGCGATCATCGATGAAGAGTATCAGAAGGCGCTTACCATTCTCCGGGACAAAAAGGAGATCCTGATCAGGGGAGCGAAGCTCCTGCTGGAGAAGGAAAAAATCGACGGGGAAGAACTGCGGGTCCTCCTGGATCAGGAAGACGCAAATAGAGCTTGACCTGACCGGGGACATTCGATTAAGAAAAGCGCGGTAAAAGGCCGGGTGATTTCCTGATTGACATCGGGCTCGTCATCAATTCTGTCATTCCGTGCAGGCAAG
>CAZIPU010000189.1:0-4587 GCA_964541005.1 uncultured Syntrophales bacterium
GTTGTTATAACTGATCCTTATCTGATCCAGGAGGCGGTTTGCCGCATCACCCTGGATTTCCATGATGGCCTGGATACCCTTTTTTTCCAGATGCTGATCGTAATACAAAATGCCGGAGACCGCACAGGCTGACAGGAACGCCGTGGTCAGAAACGGTACGGGAGGGAAGATAAAGCCGCCGATCATCAGAATCAGGATGAGGAAAAGAGCCGTATATACACGCATGGGGCGCCATTTCAGGAAAGCGGGTTCTTCCCAGCTTATGACGTACCGGCAGTGATTTCCGCCTTGGTGAAGACATTCCGGATGCTCCAGGGTTGGCAACTGGTTGACGAACAGCTTGGCCACCGCCTCGAAGCTGCCCTTAAAATTTTCGCACTGGTAAGGCTTCAGCTTCACGCCCTCAAGGGGTTTAATAACAATTTCGACCTTGTTCCGGCTTATCTTGTTTGTTTGGAATGTTGCCCCGCGATTCAAATAGGAGGCGATCTTTCCCAGCATGCTGTAGGCTTGAATGGGCGTCAGGAAGCCGAATATGAACTGCCTGAGGGCGTTTATGGATTTGGACGAGGTCATGTAGCGTCCGGCCTCGCGGAAAATCGAAGGATCATTGGTTTGTTTCATCAAGGCGTCATGAAAATCATCCACCTGTTTTTGCGTCAGCCAATGTCCCTCATCTTCGATCTCGTAGGGTGTTATTTCAGAATCTCTCAGTAAATCCGATATATTTACATCAGAACGAACATTGCGCAGGTACTCGAGGAACGTGTCGATGATCCTGCTGTTATATAAACGCGACTCCTGCATCAAGTCCCCTTAATCGAATCTGATCCGGTACCTCTGGCCCAGAAATTCGATATATTCATTTGCATACTGCATATCCAGGATCCAGAGAAGATATTGTTTATGCTCATGGTCCATTCCTGACTTATCAACATAGTCCGCGGGACAAATCAACAACGAAATGGATTCCGAGGATTGTTTGTCGGCGATTTTGGAGATCGCTCCGAAAAGGATGTCCGATGTCAGGTCAGGGTCCATGATAAATATCTTAAATCCGTTCAACAGATTGGAGAGATTCATTCCGACATTCGATTCTTCCGCGACGATAAAGGCCTTCAGACGATTCTGATGAATCAGAACAAAGGGTTTCCATCGCCGGATAAAACTGTTTTCAGCAAACACCTCTTCAACCGATTTCGTGTTCGGTCGGCTGTTGCGCCCGATGATCGACCCAAAGAGACCGTTATAATGATTTCGATAGAATTGTTCGAATTCCCATAAATCGGTATTTGTACATTCCCTTAATCCCCAATCTGCCGGCAGTTCTCTATACACTTTCCCCATCGGATATGAAAGGTAGGAAAAGGCATCAACGGAACAATGCTGCGGAGCCCCGTGGTGCTGGGCAAACCCGCCAAAAACCCGTGCCGGGAATTTGTTTTCCGGGCGGTAATAGGTGATGACATAGTCCAGGTTGGCGGAGGGCAGGCGAATCAGATCTTTCAGATAATAGATCAATTGCTTCAGCACGATCAGACCGATGGGGCGCCCCCCGATGGGACGGGCGGCATGATGGTGAACCATCCAGGTCCTTTCATAGGCCCTGAGCATGGCGATGTGGCCGTATATACGTCCGTTCCTCTGGTAGGTAAAGTGTTTTGCAATTTCCGGTGCCTCTTCGTAGAGCCTCCGGTAGACATCCTTAAAATTATCCTTAAATGTCTGAATGATTTTGTATTTCTTGGGGTAGATGAAATCGGCATCGAAGAAGAATTCCCAGAGCTCGTCCAAGCTCACCTCGTTCTGCGAACCGGCATCGGCGCCATGGATATTATTCAGGACCTGGTTAAGACGATTATAGCCGGTCATATCCATATCCAGGATTGCCAGACCGAAACGGGTCTGTTCCTCTTCCTCTTTTCGGTAAATGACCTGGGCCTTGCAGCGAATTCTGAAAATTCCGGCGTAACTGATGGCCAGGTCGGGAATGATCATTCCCGGCATCAGAACCGATTCACGGGACGGGTTAAAGATGGAGAAACCTGTCGTGGAGATGTCATGGATCTCGCGTTGTACCTGTTTCTTCGTGAACGGATGATCGAAAATGGCAGAAAAAGCCGGCGAACTCTGCTTTCTCGGATTCCGCAGGGCCATCGCCTTGAACCTTTTTATTTGATCCCGTACGGGGGTCAGCACGAGTTCGCGTCCGCAACCGTTCTGATTGGCGCGACGGCAGCTGCAAATGCCGGAATAGAATACGTGATTTTCGCCGGACAGACGGATTGTGGCAACCTCCTCCGAATTGAAGCAATGGAAGGAAAACGCCGGATCGGATTGGAGCCGCAGGCGAAATGCCTGGGGGCTGAAATCAACCAGTTCCCCTTCCGCGTGAAAACCGTTTTGCCACAACTCGGCCTTGACATCCCGGCAATCAAATCTTGGGAATTGGCGCCGGTTGATGACAAAAGCGGTTTTGGGCAGTTCGACAGTAAATGAATCTCCATTCCTCGAAATCAGCCGGGCGGGAACGACAATGAACGACTGATCGTGGGAAATGATCAAAAACTGCAGACGGTAATTCTCCAATTTATAGCTGGCGTAGGTATCATCCCAGCGGCAGTTGAGGACTTCGCCCGAACAGGGCTCCGGATAGATCTTGATCAGAAGGCTTTCTTCGTATTGGGGATGATTGAGGATGGAATATACGGGATCCCCTTTGAAATGGAGATAGTTGAAAATATTAGCCAGTTTCTGCCGATCCAGATAATCGGCAGAGGCCATTGACCGAAGAAGCTCCTGGTGGTGAAACATCCAGGGCGGAAGGATCGGTCCGGATTTCATCTGGTTCTCACGAGAAAAAGTATCGCTGATAGCAGCCTCCTTCTTTCTTACCTTCCTCTCCGGGTAGAGCAAGTATAAGGAGCACCGCGCCTGATGTCAATTGAATACTAAAGAAAAACTTTCAGCGATGCAGCTGCCGTCGCGGATAGATGATATCAGGTTTCATCAACGTTACTTTACTTTTGCAGATGTTCAACCTTATCCCTTCTCGGTGTATTTTGCCGTGCACATCACGGAACTCGGATGCACACGAATACGGGATTTAACGTTTCACCAATAAGAACGCCCCGGCCTCTTTGGACTGATTATTCTAATTTTTACGGAGACGCATTGAAAGGACAGTACACATGTTGGCATCGCCTGCATTCGTAAAGAACAAAGCCTGCTGCGGTGGCGCCATAGAGTATGAGAAACACCGTCAGGACGGGCAGGTTATCGGCCAGCCAGTAAAGTGGAATAACCAGGATGCCGATCAAGGTCCCGAAGAAACACAACTTGTCGAAGAGAGTGAAAGGACCGGGGCGGTATCTGAAAACTTTACGGTAGATATGGCCCCAAGGAGGAAAGAGGCAATCCTTGTATTCCTCGAAAATATAAGGACAATGGGAGCAAAGACCGTACCCGAACATGAAAAGCATCGCAAAATTGACAAACCCGAAGTAAACCAAAGCCCATAGGGCACTCTGGAGGTAGATGCCGTATACTCCGACCGCCACGGCGCCATAAATCAACGTTCCCATGAAAATCTTTTCCACAACCGAAAATCGATGTGTGATGATGCCATTTCCCATACAGTGCTGGTTCGACATGCTGTTTCCTCCTTTTCAATTTTTTAATTCCCTCGGGGTATCAATCTTTTTTTGCATCAAAAGGATATATTTTACTGACCGCTTGCTATAATTAATAAAAACCTTCCCTTTGTCAAGGACTTTTAAAAAATAGTCTGTTTACATTTTTCGGGAAGATGACAGTGAAAAAATTTCATGCCGATATGAAACGGCCAATGGTTTTGTCCGGCCAATAAAAATTTGATGGACAAAGAGCGGATCTTTCATCGATATTCCATCGTCATCATCATGGAAAACAGAGAACAGGAATCATTCCCATAGTGGAAAAAATCCTCTTACAGCAGGAGAAGGGCGATTTTCAGAAATCCAAAGATTTGCTCGTTCGGAAAGCGACTGAGCTTTTCTACCGGTACGGTTACACCAAGACGCCGATCAGAAAAATCCCCGAGAACCTGAAAGTGAAAGACACAATTATCTACTGCTATTTTCGAAATAAAGACGGACGGCTCTTTTCAATTATCGATGATGGATGAAATGATCCTGGACTTGGAAAATGTAATCCGCTGTTTTCCCGACTCTACTGAATCGGCTTGCGCAACGACAGAAAGAAGGAAGTTAAAATTTTTGTGGAGGACACCGACAAACTGTCTCCCGAAAAATAGCAAAGAATTCGGGACAAAGAGCGGAAGATTTACGATTTATACGCCGATCAACTTTCCCTGTTGATCAAGGCCAACGAGATCAAGAACATAGAAATCCCGGTGATTGTCTTCAGTATCTTTGGTATGATCAACTGGATTTAACGATGGTTCAATGAAGAGGGATCGTTATCGCTGGATGCAATCGCGCTTCGCACCATCGAGATTCTGATTGTGGGTCTCATGCCTGACCGTTAGAGGCTCTTTAAGTGATCCGGAGAGGCATTCAAACGCGTGCTCACAGTCTTCCCATGGCA
>CAZIPU010000190.1:0-4568 GCA_964541005.1 uncultured Syntrophales bacterium
AAGTTCCAGACAGATGTGAAATCCCAGATGACAGGCCTGGTTCGGGAAGTCTATGTGACGGAGTGGGTTTCCGTGCGCAAGGGGACAATTCTGGCAAAACTGGATGCCCGTGAAGAAGATGTCGTCCTCCAGAAGGCTGCTGCCGACCGGGCAGCGGCCGGAGCCAACCTGCTCCAGGCCGAGGCGTCGGGGAGACGGGCCGAACGTGAGTACCGGCGGGCGGTCAATCTGAAGGAAGCCGGTCTTGTGACCCAGCAGAATCTCGATGATGCCATGACGGCAAAGGAAGCCGCAGACGCGGCGATTGCCTCGGCAAAAGCCCAGGCCAATGCCGCCGAGAAAGGGGTGCGTTATGCCGGAACCCGCCTGTCGAAGATGGTAATCGTTTCTCCCATGGATGGGGTTGTCGCCGATCGGGATATTAACGTCGGCGATCTTGTGGGTGAAATGGGTGTCCAGAAACCGTTGTTCCGGATTGTGGATAACCGGCTCCTCGATTTGACCGTCAATGTCGCCAGCCGCTCCCTGGGGAAGCTTCGGGTGGGCCTCCCCGTGATATTTGCGACGGATGCTTTTCCCGGCAGAATCTTCGAGGGCAAGGTGGCCTTCATCAATCCGGTCGTCAACGATACCGATCGTACCATCCAGGTTCGTATCGAGGTTCCGAACCAGGATCAGGTTCTCAAGGGCGGCCTTTTCGTGAAGGGGCAAATCGTTTCCGGAACCCGTAAGGGCGTTCTGCAGATACCCCGGAGTGCCCTGGTAAACTGGGACCGGAACAAGAACACGGGACAGGTCCTGATCGTCGATAAGGCGACGGCACGGCGGGTACCCGTCCGGATCGGATCAGCCGTCGACGAACGCGTTGAGATTGTTTCCGGACTTCGGGGAGGCGAAACCGTGATTACCCGCGGAGGTTTTAATGTCCGTCAGGGTGACCGCATCAAAATCATGAAGAGCAGTTAGGAGAGGGCCCCATGCTGATCTCCGACGTATCCATCAAACGGCCGGTTTTTGCCGCTGTCATGATGCTGATTCTGCTGACCCTGGGCCTCTTTTCATTGAAACGCCTGCCCATCGACATGTTTCCCAATGTCGAATTGCCGATCATGTCCATTGTCACCGTGTATCCCGGGGCTTCCCCGGAAACGGTGGAGCGGGAGGTATCCAAACGGATCGAGGAGGCCGTCAACCCCATCTCGGGGGTTAAGCACGTTACCTCCATGTCCAGGGAAGGGGTTTCCACCGTTATTGTCGAATTCCGTCTCGAAGTAAAAATCAACGAAGCGTCCCAGGAGGCGAGGGCCAAGATCAATGCCATCCGGGGAGATCTGCCGGAAGACATAGAAGAGCCCATCATCCAGAAGCTTGATTTTTCGGCCATGCCCATTATCAGTCTGGCCGTGCGTTCCGATAACATGTCTCCCCGTGAATTGACCACCCTTGTTGAAAAAAGGGTCAAACGCCGCATTGAAAGCCTTTATGGCGTCGGCAAGGTAGACCTGGTCGGTTCCCTGAAGCGGGAAGTGAATGTCCTCATCGACCCCGTGCGGGTTGAAGCGTTGGGCATGGGGATTAACGAAATCATTGGGGGGATTCAGTCGGAAAATGTGAACACGCCCCTGGGACGTCTGCGGAGGGGAACGGAAGAGGTGCCCCTTCGTGTTTCGGGAAAACCCGACTGGGTGGAACAATTCGGGACCATGGTGATCGCCCAGCGTCAGGGCCGACCGGTCAGCATTTCCGATATCGCCGAACTGCGGGACGGCATTGAAGAGCAGCGAACCCTTGCTCTGGTGAACGGCTCCCCCGCCGTCGCCCTGGACGTGATGAAACAGACCGGTGCCAATACGGTCGATGTCGTCGACAGCGTCAAGCAGGAAATCGAACGTCTGAAACAGGATCTTCCTCCTGCGGTGCGGATCGAACTTGTCCGGGACGGTTCCATCGAGATCCGGGATTCGGTTCACGATGTTTCGATGACCCTGATTATGGGTGGTCTGCTGACGATTCTCATCGTTTTCTGCTTTCTGAACTCCTGGCGTTCCACCGTCATTACGGGCCTCACCCTGCCGATCTCGGTCATTTCTTCCTTCATTGTCATGAACTTCATGGGGATGTCCCTGAATGTCATGACCCTCATGGCCCTGTCGCTTTCGATCGGGCTCCTCATTGACGATGCCATTGTTGTCCGGGAAAATATCGTTCGTCACCTCGAACGGGGTCAGAATCACTTTACGGCGGCCCGGGAAGGAACAAATGAAATCGGCCTTGCGGTCATTACGACGGCCCTGGTGGTGATGTCGGTATTTATCCCCGTTGCCTTCATGAAAGGGATCGTCGGCCGGTTTTTCATGAGCTTCGGCATTACCGTGGCCTTTGCCGTCCTTGTTTCCCTTTTCGTGTCTTTTACGCTCGATCCCATGCTGTCCTCCCGCTGGTTCGACCCCGATATTGCCCGCCAGGGGAAGCGGAATTCCCTCTCTCGGGGACTGGATGCGTTTAACCGCTGGTTTGATCTGATGGCCGACCGCTACCGATACCTTATCGGCTGGTCCCTGGATCACCGCCGTCCGGTTCTTTCGATTGTCGCCGGAACCTTCTTCGTCGGCATGGCCGCTTTTGGAAGCCTTGAAAAGTCGTTCATCCCCGACCAGGATATGTCCGAATTCCAGATCAATTTCCAGACCGCTCCCGACGCATCCATCGCGGAAAGCGAAGGGCGGCTTGGGGCGGTGCTTGCCATGCTGGCAAAGATTCCCGAGGTACGCCGGACTTACGCGAGTATCGGCGCCGGGGACGCCGGCACCGTCCGTGACGCCAAGGTCTACGTTAAGCTTTCGGATAAGGGGGAGCGGGACCGGTCACAGGAGGAAGTGGCGCGTGACATCCGAAAACGCCTCCAGGACATTCCCGGTATCATTCCGGCCATAGTTGAAGCGGGAGGCCCGATGGCAGGTGAAAAGCCGCTCAATGTCAGCATTAGGGGAGAAGATGTCGCTCTCCTGAAAAGATACGCCGTCCGTTTGAAGGACGCCCTGTACGGTATTCCAGGCATCGTCGATATCGAGGTCCCTCTGGAGCTGGATATCCCGGAGTATAAAATGATCGTGGACCGGGAACGGGCGGTCAGTGCGGGGGTAACAACAGGCGATATCGCCCGAACCGTCGGTGTCCTGGTCGGCGGGAAAACCGTGTCGACCTACGAGGATGAGGACGGCGATGCCGTCGATGTGCGGCTCCGCATGGCAGAGAGCCAGCGCCGGGATCTGACCCAGGTGGAAAATATCCGCCTTGCCGTATTTCAAAGGAACGGCGAGAAGACCCTCGTTCCATTGAATAGCCTGGTCGAGCACAAAGTCAGTACGACGCCTTCGGAGATTGACCGCCGGGATCTCACCCGGCAGGTCGTCCTGTCGGCAAATCTCGAGGATCTGGCCCTGGGGACGGCCGTCGAAAAAATCAAGGAGGCCGCGGCCGGAATTGAAATGCTGCCGGGTTACCGGGTCATCTTTGCCGGTGAAGCAGAGGAGATGAGGGAGACATTCGGCTACATGGCGGAAGCCCTTCTGATGGCCGTCATCTTCGTGTACCTGATTCTGGCGGCCCAGTTTGAATCCTTCATCGTTCCGCTGGCCATCATGGTGTCGCTACCCCTGGCGATTTTCGGCATGGCCGGGATGCTCCATTTGACAGGCGATACGATCAACATCATGTCCCTCATCGGGTTGATCATGCTCATGGGCCTTGTCTCGAAAAACGCCATTCTTCTGGTCAGCTTTGCCAGGGATATGGTCCGCCAGGGAATGGAGCGCCGGGAAGCCCTCATTGCCGCAGGCCGGATACGTCTCCGTCCCATTATGATGACAACCCTTGCCATGATCTTCGGTATGCTTCCCGTGGCACTCGGCATCGGCAATGGGGCGGAAATCCGCGCCCCCATGGGGCGGGCCGTGATCGGGGGGCTGCTGACCTCGACCATCCTCACTCTTCTGGTGATCCCCGTTGTCTACACCCTCTTCGATGACCTGGAAAACTGGATCAGGATGAAATGGCAAGGAAAGGAATCGCATCAATGAAAGCAAGTTCTTCCAAGCGGATCAGCCTGTTTGTCTTGATTGTTTTGGTCGCTGTTGCAACCATTTTTTTGCCCTTCTTCCGTGGCCGGGTACAGGCGGCCGGTCCGGCGGCATCGGTCCGGATTCTTACCCTCGATGATGTAAAAACCATTGCACTCGATAAGAACAAGGATATTCAGAGGGCCCTGGAGTACCGTCACTACGTTGAAGGCCGGTACGTGGCTGAACGGGCGGCGGCGCTTCCACAACTGACCGCTCATTTGGGCGCTGTGAAATCCCGTGACGGAAGCCAGGAAGGCCTCATGGGTGGCATGTTTCCGGTGCGGACCGAACTCCGGTCCGCCGAAGTGACGCTCACACAGGCCATTTTTACCTGGGGGCAGGTCGGTGCGGCCATCCGGGCGGCAAAAGTCGGTATGGCCGGCGCGGAAGACCAGCTCAGGATCATCCGGGAGGCGACCTTGCGGGATGTGACGACGGCGTTTTACA
>CAZIPU010000191.1:0-4542 GCA_964541005.1 uncultured Syntrophales bacterium
ACTTATATATAAGTTCCCCGGAAATGACCAGAAATATTTTGAGCAAAAAAAGCCGGAAGATGCTTACAAGATCTGCACCGTGTTTCGGCATGGCTTTTGTTGTGGTCTTATGTTATAGGTTTTCCGAACTTTTTCTCTCGAAAGGACCGGCCGGCGGATGCTTCATGTCGCTCAGTTTCGCTATGCTGCGGACAATCTTGCTTACCTGATTTATGGCCGCGAATCCGCCATGGCCATCGACGGCGGCGCCGTTGATGAGATTTCGCTGTTCCTGGAAAAACATCATCTCCAGTTGCGGTACGTCGTCAACACACACGCCCATTACGATCACACATCCGGTAACGATTCCCTTCTGCATCGTCATCCGGCACAGTTCATTCCCTGCCGGGACCTCTCCCGCCAGGAGGGGATCACTCTCGACAACGAAACGGTCCGCGTCTATCCGACGCCGGGTCATACGGAAGATTCCCTCTGTTTTCATGTCGGGAACATCCTGATTTCCGGCGATACCCTGTTCAACGGCACCATTGGAAACTGCTTTTCCGGAAGGATCGACTTGTTTTATCAATCCATCAAGAAAATCATGACCTTGCCGGAAGACACGATCATCTATGCCGGCCACGACTACATCAAGGACGCCATCTATTTCGCCAGGCAACTGGACCCGGACAATACCGATCTCAACCGGTTTTTGAACGACTACGATCCCGATCACGTTTATTCGACCCTGGCCGATGAATTCAGAATCAACCCCTATCTGCGCTTCAACGATGCAAAAATGATCGGTATTCTTAAAAACGAGGGCCTTGCGACGGAAACCGAATGGCAGCGTTGGGAATCCCTCATGTCCCTGTAAAAAGAGGTAAATCGTCATGCACGCCATGATTCTCAGGAAAACCGCCTTGTTTCGTGAAAACCGGACCCCTCTGGAACCGGCGGATATCCTCGTTCCGGTTCCCGGTAACGGCGAAATTCTGATTCAGGTTTCCTCCTGCGGGGTGTGTCACACCGAACTGGACGAGATCGAAGGCAGGACACCGCCTTCCCGTTTCCCGATGATTCTCGGCCACCAGATCGTGGGACGCGTGGCGGAGCTGGGAAAAGGATCGGCCAAATTCAAGGCGGGAGACCGCGTCGGCGTCGGCTGGATTCATTCCGCCTGCGGCAAATGTCTTTTTTGCCAAACCGGCAGGGAAAATCTCTGTGCCGACTTCAAGGCGACGGGACGCGATGCCGATGGCGGTTACGCCGAGTACGCTGCGATCCCGGAAACATCGGCCTATTCCATTCCGGAATGCTTTTCCGACGGGGAGGCGGCCCCCCTGCTGTGTGCCGGGGCGATCGGCTACCGGTCATTGCGTCTGACGGATCTTGAAAACGGCCGGAATCTCGGCTTGACGGGATTCGGGGCCTCGGCTCACCTGGTCTTGAAAATGGCCCGCTTCCTCTATCCCGACTCCCGGATCTTTGTTTTCGCCCGCAGTGCGAAGGAACAGGAATTTGCGCGGGAACTCGGGGCGGTGTGGTCCGGCGATACGGCAGCGGCCGCTCCCGAAAAATTGCATGCGATCATCGATACGACACCGGCCTGGAAACCGATCACGGAAGCCCTGAAGAACCTGGAGCGGGGAGGACGTCTGGTCATCAATGCCATTCGGAAGGAAGAAGGCGACAAGGACAGTCTTCTTTCACTGGATTACCCGGCCCAGCTCTGGCTGGAAAAAGAAATCAAAAGCGTCGCCAATGTGGCCCGGAAAGACATTGAAGACTTCCTGCGGATCGCATCCGGAATTGACATCCGGCCTAAAATTGAGGCATATCCTCTCAAGGAGGCCAACAGGGCCCTGTGCGATCTCAAGGATGGAAAGGGAACCGGGGCCAAGGTCCTGACCATCGCGTGAAGGCCTCCCTCTGTTCCGGAGGGGAAATTTTTCTGTCATGATCACAAATCCGGGAAAGGAGACGGAATCCTGTTCGGAAAAATTCGGAAAATTCTCTGCTCGGTCAAAACGACGATCTTTATCCTGATCGGCATCGCTGTCCTCTCCGGGATCGGGACGCTTCTCCCCCAGGGCAAGCCTCTGCCGGAAGCGCTCTCGGGGAAAAATGCCGTCGTTTATTCCATTCTCAACACCCTTCAGTTCTACGACATTTTTCATTCCTACTGGTTTGTCCTGCTGGCGGTTTTGCTGGCCCTGAACCTCCTCTTCTGCACCTGGTACCGCCTGCTTGCCCAGTCCACCGCCGGTTTCCGGAAAAACCATCGTGAATACGGCCGGATAAATGTTCCACTGAACAGCAATGCGGAGATCGTTCATTCCGCAAAAAATCTCTCCGATGAAGCATGCCGCTGCGAATCGCTCCTGAGAAAACGCTTCCGGAAACTGCGGCGGGAAGACCGGAAAGAAGAGATCGTTTTCCAGGGGGAAAAGGGTTTTCTTTCGACTTACGGGGTTTATGTCATTCATGGCAGCATCCTTCTGATTTTATTTGGAGTGATTCTGGATGCCTTTTTCAGCGTCGCCGGCATCATGAACATTCCGGAAGGGGGCACGGATAACATCCTGTATCTCCAAAATGAGAAGGGAATCAGGAAACTCGATTTCGCCGTCCGGTGTGACCGCTTTACCCTGACCCTGTACGATAACGGGGCACCCAGGATGTACCGCTCCGATCTGACTTTTCTCGCCGGCGGGCAACCCGTTCACCGTGGCGCCGTGCTGGTGAATCACCCCATCACCTTTGGGGGGCTGCGTTTTTATCAGGCCAGTTACGGGGCCTTTCCCAGCGCACGACTCATCATCCTGCCACCCCGGAAAGACAAAGCCGGGTCTTCTCTTGAGGCCGCGCAAGGGGTCGCCTACCCCCTGCCTGACAGCGACGCCTCCTTCGAAGTCATCCGGATCGAAGAGAATTTCATGAACATGGGTCCGGCGGCCAAAATCCGGGTGCATACCCCGGACGGGGACCTCCGGTTCTGGATTTTCCAGCATATCGAATCGCTGCGGGAAACCTATCCCGGCGTGTTCGACGGCATGCCCGTTCTGAATCCGGCCGCTTTCAAGCCCTTTGTCTTTGCCCTGGACGGTCTGCACAACCGCTATTACACGGGCCTGCAGGTGATGCGCGAACCCGGCGTGTTCTGGGTCGGCCTTGGCGCCGTTCTGATGATGATTGGATTTATGATGGTTTTCTTCTATCCTCAGCGCCAGATATGGGTCGTGCTTCGCAGAACGGATCCGGGCACGGTCATCAGTATTTCCGGAAGCAGCCGGCGCGACCCGGCGGGGTTACAGAAGGAACTGAACTTCATCACAAATGAATTGAGCGTCTGAATTCACAGGGAACCGACGCACAGCGGCAACTTTAAACCACTAAGGAGGCCGGGATGGCCGACACCCAAATTCTGAGTATCGTCACCTTCATCTACCTGGGGGGGTTTCTCGCCTACATAACCCATTCGCTTACCGGGAAACCGTTCATCGGCCTTCTCGGCACGGTTGCCCTCGTTGCCGGATTCCTGGCGCACACGGCGGCCCTGCTCCTGCGGTGGAACGCGGCCTATGCCGTCGGCTACAACCACCCGCCCCTGACCAATTTCTACGAATCCCTGATCTTCTTCTCCTGGGCGATTATCCTTATATATATATTGATGGAGTGGCGGACCCGGACGCGTATCCTCGGTTTGTTCATCGTACCGGTGGCGTTCCTGGCCCTGGCCTTCGCGTCTCTTTCCCCGGACATGAACACCCGCATCCAGCCCCTCATCCCGGCCCTCCAGAGCAACTGGCTGACGAGCCATGTCCTGACCTGCTTCATGGGATACGCCGCCTTCACGACAGCCTTCGGCGCGGGCATCCTTTTCATGATCGGCGACTTCGGAAAAGGCGGCGCGAGGACGCCCGGAATCCTGCCCCGGATTCCCGCACCGGAAATGCTGGAGGAACTGATCTATAAGAGTGTTCTCCTGGGTTTTATCCTCCTCACCCTGGGCATCTTCACCGGTTCCGTCTGGGCGCATTACGCCTGGGGCTCCTACTGGAGCTGGGATCCGAAGGAGACCTGGTCCCTCATCACCTGGCTCATCTACGCCGTGCTCCTCCATGGGCGATATGTCCAGGGCTGGCGGGGACGGCGCCTGGCCGCGACGGCCCTGGTCGGTTTCGCCGCCGTGCTCTTCACCTACCTGGGTGTCAACTACCTGCCGGGACTGCACAGTTATTTATAAGGAAAAGTTCAAGTAAAAGAAATGCAGGGTGGGTTCTGCCCACCATTAAGAAATTACATTCATCTATGCACAACAAACCAGGAAGAACCATTTTTTATGACGGACATGGTTGATAAAAGTTCTGAGAACCTCTTTAAGGGATGAAAAGAACCCGAAAAACTGCTCTTTGAAAGGGATGCTGAATTAAAAATATCCTTCCCGTCCTATGCATCCGTTTCTTCGCGCATTATTGCTTTGCTGATCGTTTATTTAAAAACTGATTGCACAGCCCCAGCCAAATAACGCCGACGATTCCCGCAAGCAGAGAAGACAGG
>CAZIPU010000192.1:0-2458 GCA_964541005.1 uncultured Syntrophales bacterium
TTCTGCACACCGGCATATTTCAGGGTCCAGGCAACGCGTGTCACGTTAACCCGATCACCTAGGGTGTCGGTCTTTCCATAAACGATGACCGTTGAGTCCGGCCTGATCCCAGCGGAACCCACAATGTCTGTCAAGTCATCATCCGCAGGCAACTGGTTGTCGTTATCGCCGGCCTTGATGGCCCAAGTGCCGTAAAACACATTCACGGCGCCGGGAATATGTCCGGCCTTGTACTCTTCAACCTTCCGTATATCCACAATCACCAGGCCGGGATTGGTCAGTCCGGCAGCCAGATCCGCCGTGGAAACAATCGGTGAAAAGGTCTGAGCAAGAGCCGCCAAAGGCAACAGGGATAGAAATACGATCGCCGTCAAGAGTAACTTCGCTTTTTTCATCATGGCCCTCCTAAGGATT
Organism: uncultured Syntrophales bacterium; assembly: GCA_964541005.1. Classification (GTDB taxonomy): domain Bacteria; phylum Desulfobacterota; class Syntrophia; order Syntrophales; family JAAYKM01; genus JAAYKM01. The sequence continues at coordinate 415 of CAZIPU010000192.1, forward strand.
GATGGGTATGGGGTTAATGTTGTAAATTAAACCGTCATTCGCCTTGGAACCTTGTTCCACAAGCACCTCTTTTGTCAGAAAGCCGTTCTTGCCCGTATGGCAGGCGTCGCAGGACCGTGTCCTGTCCGTCCGCTTACGTATATTATGAGCGGGTGTATCCCAGTAATTTGGGAGACTGTCGAAATTCGACATCTGTACACCTGCTTTTTCAAAACTGTCCCTGACCGTCGGAATCAGGCGCAACGTTGTCAGTGTTTTCCGGTCACGTGGATTCAAACCAAGCAGGAAGCCGGGTTTGGAGGTGGCGCCGGTTCCCATGTGGCAGCCGTAACAGTTCCGGTATTCGGCGGAAGCGTGGCAGCCGTAGCAGGTCACTTTCCCCTTGTGCCTGGCATGCGCTGTGCGCGTGGTCAACCGGGCTTCCTGTCCCAGTTTCGTATGGCAGTTCGTACAGGCGGGCCGGTCTTTCACTTCCTGCTTGGAGAGGTAGGTGTTCCCGTCGCCATGCATGTCGGACTTCTTGTGACAGTCCATGCACAGCATGCCCTTCTGGTAATGGACGTCAGGTTTGCCGCCGTATTCCCCCGTGTATTCCGGATAGACTCTCCCTCCGTGGCAGAAGGTACAGGTTTTGCCCTCGTCTTTCTTGACGAACTTGTGTCCTTTGATCAGGCCGATGCTGATGCCGCCAACGGCAGCACCCCGGACGTGGCAGTCGCCGCAGGAGGCATGGCAACTCCGGCATGATTGCTGAAAGACCTTTTCATCGAACGCCTTCAATTCCGTTTCCGAAAAACGCCTCATGACTCCCTGCCGCTGCCCGATTGTCGTATAATGCAGCGATTTTCCATAAGTATCGACGATCTTCCGGTGGCACATGGCGCAGGTCTTCAGGTTATCGGAGGGCCTTTTTACGAGATTCCTGTGGGCCTCTTCCCGGGTTGTACCCCCGTCGTTACCTTGATGACAGGATTTACAGCCCCTGCTTAAATGAGGGTCTCCTTCAAGGAGTGTTTTGTCGACGAGATAACCTTTATACATCTCTTCCGCCCGAACTGGCGGAGGCGCTCCCGCTCACCCTTCCCCCTCGGAGGGGCCCGTGGCGGGTGGCTTGTAGAGCATTTTCATGAGTGCGTCGTTTGTGTGGCAGGTCAGGCAGCTGCTTTGATCGGTGGCGACGGTTGAAGAGGAAAGAAAGACCGGAAAAAGAATCAGTCCAATAAGCCATAATGTTTTCGTCTTCATTTCATCCTCTGAATAAGTGCAAGAGGTTAATGAAACAGAATTGACCCGGTCGAACAGCGAAGACTAAATTTTTTTAAAAACTAAATCATAACGAAATCTTCGTCAAGGGGAAAAGATGCGGAAAATAGGGTTCAGGGCGAGACAAAGAATATTTCTCAAATCCTGTTTGGAAAATTTCAAAACCCAGGGAGTTTTCTCTGTGATGGTCATCCGGGTGTCATAAATTCCTTTTGACACAAAAGGAGCGGACCTGTAGACTTGACCCGGGTTGCAGGTGATGAATTGTTGCGCCTGTTTCAGAAAGTATTTCATATTATGAGCTTTTTCCGGACGGAGAAAAGGAGCGATCGCAGATTTTGCAGAGTTCGCCAGAAGGGGAAACCAAACCAAGGAAAGAATCTTCCGCCTCCCAAAATCAGTTGCCGGGGCCTGGGGACATGACGCCTCGTATCGTTCCGGTTCATGATGGATGCGAAACCGACACCGGTGAACGCTCTTTCTTTGAAGCGGTGAACGATGCCATTGCCGTTCATGATATTCGATCGTTTCGATTCATCGATATCAATCAGAGATTTACAGAGATGTTCGGGTATACCCTGGCGGAAATGCAAACCGGAGGAATCGGCCTTCTGGCTGCCGGGGATCGAAATTACCGGGAAGAAGATGTGCTTCAGTCGCTCCGCGAGGCCGCGAAGGGACGATCCCAGATCTATGAAGCGCAGGCATACCGCAAAACAGGCGAACAGGTCTGGATGGAGGTGAGTCTCAAGAGGGGGAAGATACGGGGACAGGATTGTCT
>CAZIPU010000192.1:2558-4524 GCA_964541005.1 uncultured Syntrophales bacterium
GGTATCAGGAACGGTTGAGGACTTTGGCATTGGATTTGTCTTTGGTCCAGGAACGGGAACGGCGCCGGATTGCCACCGACCTGCACGATCATATCGGCCAGAACCTGGCTTTTTCCAAAATGAAGCTCGGCGCGTTGCGCGAGGCCGTTCGGGGCACCGGTCTCCTTGATCCGCTGGAGGAAGTCTATGCCCTCGTTGTCCAGACGATCGAAGATACGCGTTCCCTGGTTTTCGAGCTGAGCCCCCCCGTGCTGTATGAGTTGGGGTTCGAAGCGGGGGTGGAATGGCTCGCGGAACGCATCCAGGCCGAGTACGGAATTCCCGTCGAATGCGAGCATGACCGGGTGACCAAACCCCTGGAGGAGGAAATGCGGATCGTCCTATTTCAGATTGTCAGGGAACTGCTGTTGAATGTGGCTAAACACGCCCAGGCCGGGAAAGTCAAAGTAACCATCTCCAGAGAACCCGGTCAGATCCGGGTAACCGTGGAAGACAACGGCATCGGTTTCAATTCCACACAGATCGGAATGAAAAAAGGGGAAAAAACAGGATTCGGGCTTTTCAGTATCCGGGAGCGCATGAATTATCTCGGAGGAGAACTCTGGATCGACTCGGCGGCCAAGTTGGGCACAAGGGTAATACTGCGGGTTCCGCTCAATCGAAAAAGAAAACGTAAAATAAAGGACTTGCCCCATGAATATCAGGATCCTGATCGCCGATGACCATAAGATCATGCGGGAAGGGCTGAGGGCCCTTCTCGACAAGCAGTCCGATATGCAGGTCGTGGCGGAAGCCGAGGACGGTTTGACCACGGTGCGGCTGGCGAGAGAGCTGGCACCGGATATCGTCATCATGGACATCGCCATGCCGGATTTAAATGGAATCGGTGCGACAAAAAAGATCAAGGCCGAATTGCCGGATGTGAAGGTGATTGCCCTTTCCATGCATTCCGACCGACGCTTCATCGCCGAAATGTTCCGTTCCGGCGCTTCGGGATACCTGCTGAAGGATCATTCCTTCGAGGAACTTTCCAATGCGATCCGGGTCGTCGTGTCAAACCGGATTTACCTGAGTCCGAGTATTGCCGGGATCGTGATAGAAGACTATGTCCGCCAGCTTCAGAAAGACGAAATTTCTCCCGTGACCGATGTGCTGACCGATCGTGAAGTGGAAGTTCTCCAACTGATTGCGGAAGGGCACTCCACCAAGGACATCGCTTTTCGCCTCCATGTCAGTACAAAAACCGTCGAGACTCACCGGCGCCAGATCATGGAGAAATTGGACCTCTTCAGCATCGCCGAACTGACCAAGTACGCCATTCGCCAGGGATTGACCACGGTCGAAGGATATAAAGGAAGAGACTTTTCCTCTTAACATCTTTTCCACCTCTCTCAGCAATTCCCAACCAGTTTTTCAGGATTTGCGAACCTCATAATCAGGCAAACCCCGATAGACATCCTTGCTTGAAACCCATAATCTTCTTTTCCAGGGGGGTATTCACATCACGGAATACCGGACGTGGTTTCTCTCAGCGAGTGTATAACAGGCAGGTCCTTTATTCCGGTGACACGGGTTCAACGCTGAAATGTCTCCACAGACGGCTTCCGTTCTGAGTTTCCTCCCTGAGCGGTACGATGAGAATTGTCTGTTACGGACTGTTCTCATGCAAAATCCTTATGGTGCAAGACCGTCATGGTCCGCCCCCCCGGACCATGACCCTCTTGCGATAACGTGCCAAGGCGGAGGGGAGGTGACTATCGAGATAACCATTCTACTTCATTAAGTATTCATAGGGAGATATATCCGCTCGGTTCCACATCTGAGATCCTTGACCGGAAGGCGGGGAAGGCGAAGGGGAGTGGGGGACAAAGCGCTAGGAGAGGGTTGATGCGCAATGAACGAAGAGTCCCTCATAATGACTGAAATTATGTACGGTACATCCAAAGGAGGGAGGAACTGTTATTAT
>CAZIPU010000193.1:0-4432 GCA_964541005.1 uncultured Syntrophales bacterium
CCGGGCGGACGGCCGGCATTTTCGATCCGACGGTGTTGCCCCTTTTGAAGCTCTATGGCCTGCGGGACAATTCTCCCAGAATCCCGGACCATAAGAGCCTTGAACAGGTTCTGGCGCTGGTCGATTACCGGAAGATCGATGTAAATCCGGCCGGGCGCCGGATCGGCCTGGAGAAGCAGGGCGCGGCCGCGGATCTGGGGGGAATCGCTGTCGGCTATGCCGTGGATCGGGCGGTGGCCGTTCTGAAGGCGCATGGTATTCAAAGGGCCGTCATCAATGCCGGCGGCGAGATCTATGCTCTGGGTACACCGAAGGAGCAGGAAGGCTGGCAGATCGGTATCCAGCATCCGTGCATCCCGAACCGGCTGGCCGGGAAGGTCATGATTGCCGACAAAGCCATTTCCACCTCGGGGAACTACGAAGCCAGGGCACAGGATCGTGAACGGAAACTCGGACATCTCTTCGACACCCGGACGGGGACCATGCCCGATCCCATGCTGAGCGCAACCGTCGTTGCCGATACGACCATGGAAGCCGACGCCCTGTCGACGGCAACGTTCCTGATGGGGGCGAAGAAAGCCGTTTCGTTCGTCGAGAGCCAGCGGAACGTGGCCGGGGCCTTTATCATGGCCGGATCCGGACGCGAGATCGAAACGGTAAAATCCGGCCGATTCCCAAAGATTATTGCTTAAGAAATAAGCTCAACCCGGCAAAGGGAAAGGTGAAAAATCCTTTCCCTTTTTTTATGGGGGAAACAGGTTTCTTATCGGTTTGAATGGATACATAAGATGATTTCAATGGTGCGGGGATTATTCCCCGTTTTGATTGACAGGGTCCATTCCATCAGGTAAGAACATACCATTCTAGTGAATCGGGTGAGGTCGGTTTGAGATGGCTTTCAGTTTGTTTCCCAAGGAAATCAAGTTTTTTGAGTTTTTTTTCGAACAGAATCGGAAGATCTCCGAAGCCGTGAAAATCCTGGACGAGATTTTCTCCGACGCCTCCGATATGTCGCCGAAATGCGGCGAAATTGATGAAATTGAGAAGGAAGGGAATGCCGTCTATCGGGCCATCAGCCGCAAGCTGTCCCTGACGTTTATTACGCCCATCGACCGGGGAGATATCCATCATCTGAATGTTGCCCAGGAAGAAGCGCTCAATGCCATCCGGGGTATCTCTTCTAGAATGGGTTTGTTCGATTTCCCGGAAGTGCCGGATCATGCCCGCAAACTGATATCCCATCTTCGGGGCCTGAGTGATGAAACGGCGAAAATGCTGAACTGCCTGAAAATGAAAAGCGACGGCGATGAAGAAATCGACCATGCCGAAAGGATCAAGGCGGAATCCGATCAACTCATGCAGGTTGCCTTGAAGGAGCTGTACCGACAGAAAAGTCCCGATCAGGATCAAGTCCTGGCGACGATGCAGTGGACCCAGATCTACGATCGCATCGAAGAGGCGATCGGTCGCCTGGATCACCTGGTCCACGTGATCGAAGGGATTATACTGAAATATGCCTGATATCCCTCTCTTTCTTATCCTGACGCTTTTTCTTTCCGTGCTTTTTGCCTTTAACAATGGTGCCCGTGACAGCGGCAAGGGGATTGCAACGCTGGTTTCCGCGCGGATTGTCCCTCCCCGGTTGGCCGTGATCCTCTGTGCGCTGATGAACCTGCTGGGCGCACTTTTAGGGACGGAAGTCGCGTTGACCGTTGCCGGCGGTCTTGCCCGCATGGATGCCATTGCGGATTGCCGGACCCTGGCTCTTTCCGCCCTGGTGGGGGCGATGATTTGGAACGGTGTGACCCGGTTCCTGGATCTGCCTTCATCCTCGTTTCACGGCCTGATCGGGGGGCTCTGCGGTGCCGCCGTGGCCTGCGGCGGCTGGGGTGCCCTGAATTACGAAGTGATCTGCCGGAAAGTTCTCCTGCCTCTGGTCTTTTCTCCCCTCGGGGGGTTTCTCCTGAGCTTTTTGCTGATGGCCGCTCTGGTCAGGATATATCTCGATATCCATCCGCGCTGGGGGGATTTCCTGTTTCAAAAACTCCAGATTGTCTCTTCCGGCTTAATGGCGTTTTCTCATGGCATGAACGATGCCCAGAAGGCCATGGGAGTCATTACCCTTGCGCTGTTCGCCTCGCATCAGATTTCCGTCTGGGAGGTTTCCCTGTGGACCAGGATTACCTGTGCGTCGGCCATGGCGCTGGGGACCGTTTACGGGGGGGTGAGAATCATCAGGGCCGGAAATTATACGATGCTTGAAATGGAATCCGTGCATGGCTTCGTATCCGGCATCTCGGCGGCAATGGTCACGCTGTTCGCCTCCCTTCTCGGCGCACCGATCAGTACGACCCATGTCTTTGCCCTGTCCATCGTAGGCGGCGGTTCGTCAAGGCGTCTTTCCGCCGTTCGCTGGGGCATTGCCAGAAGCATGCTGGTCGTCTGGCTGTTGACGATACCCGCAGCCGCCCTGATGGGGGCTCTGGTATTTCATGTTCTGGAACGGATGTGATTGATTTTTCGGATTATTGGAAGTCAAAAGAGTGAAATTTCTTTTTCCCCATCCGGGCACAGGCACTTCACGATGGAAAACGATCCTTTTAAATCGTAAAATCAACCATTAAAAAATGGACGGAAACAAACGGCAGCGGCCGGACCGGCGATGGAAAAGGAATATGATGACCGCATCCATAAAAGAGGAAACCGAATAAGGAGGAGATGATGGCCACGATCAGAAAAGTTCCCGAGTCACCCTGGCGGGCAATGATTGAAAGCGCTTTCTACGCGAATTCCGTGAGAAAAGTTTCCATGGCCGAACTTTACTATCATGCGACCAGGCAGCCGGAAGTGTTCATGACATCGGAGCCCATGTACAAGCCGGAGCATTTTGGCCTCCCCCCCGGAGCGAAGATTCTCGTTTCCAATGACGGCGGTGTCTTCGGCAGGACCGCCCGGGCCAGACGGCTGGTCAGGACCTTCGACAGGGCCGACCGGGACAAGTACATGAGTATCCTGGCCGAGGCGACCTACCAGCTCAACAAAAAGTCCTGCCTATGGCTGGAGGGGATCATCGGTCTCCACCCGACTTTCATGGTTAAGGCTCACCTCCTGAGTCCCGAAACGGACGCCAAAAACATGCTGGACTGGGGATTCAATTTCTTTCCCTTTATGCCCCCCTGGTCGGAGCTTTACGAGACATCACGCATCCTCAACGAACCGGACATCATGGTCCTCGTCGATCCCGACTGGACCCACAAGGAGTTCCGAGACGGTCTCGTCATTATAGACGAAAAGGAAAACTGTATTGCCATCCTGGGGCTGCGCTATTTCGGCGAGAGGAAGAAGGGAACCCTGACCATGGTCTGGAGTATCGGGGTGCGAAACAACATGGTTGCCTGTCATGGCGGCATCAAGGAGATCGGAGGGAAACCTCCCATCGCCGTTTTCGGCCTGTCCGGTTCGGGCAAATCCGCGATTACCAACAGCCATGATCACGACGGAACCCTCCGGAAAGACGAAGAGGTAACGGTCATCCATGACGACGCCTTCCTCATCGACCTGGATCACAATCTCAGCATCGCTCTGGAACCGTCGCTGTTCGACAAAACCGACGCCCTGGAATTCGGCGATCCCCTTATCCGTTACTTCTACTCCGCCCAGAACGTTGCTGTGACGCAAGTTTCCGAAGGCGTCAGAAAAATTGTCGGCCGGGATATCCGGAATGAAAACGGGCGTTGCCTGAAATCGAGGGATATGTTCAACCATGCCAATTCCTGCCCGAAGCCCGGGATCGTGATCTGGCTTCAGAAAGATTCGAGCCTGCCTCCCGTCTGCAAAATCTCGCATTCGGCCTTGGCTGTCGGCATGGGTGCCTCCCTCAGTACGATGCGGGCCAAAGGCGTCGAGAACGTCGAGACGAAGGAACTGGACAAGCTGGTGATCGAGCCCTTTGCCAATCCCTTCCGGGTTCATCCCCTCGTTGTGGATTGCCAGCAGTTCAAGAAACTGTTCAAATCCGGCTGCGACTGCTATATCATGAATACCCATGCCTTCGGTCTTCCCGATCAGTTGATCGATATTCCCAAGGAGCTTTCCCTGTCCATCGTGACGGAACTTTACCGGGAAAATATTGAATGGCGGGACTGGAAAATGTTCCTGGGATTACAGATACCCAAAAATGGAAACGATCTGTTCGGATCGGCTTATGACCGGAAATACAAGCCGACGAAGGACCGGAATTATCTGAACTATCTCCGGGACCGGATGCAGGACCGGATCACGTTTCTGTCCAACAAGCGTGACCTGGAATACGACATGGAAAACACCTTTATCGATCCCCTGGTTCAGGCGAGAACGATCATCGATCGCATTCTGAACCCGATCTGACCGGTGGCGGCGTTCCGTCGATGCGTGGATGGCCGGGATATTCCCC
>CAZIPU010000194.1:0-4420 GCA_964541005.1 uncultured Syntrophales bacterium
TTTCTGCCAGAGCCGTTCCTCCAGGATGTACTCTTTCTTTAACCCCAGCATGGCTGTCGGGGATGATTCGGGTCCGCAGTAATAGTACAGGTACTCGGCGGATTGTGCACCCGATTCGAACAGCCGGGTTGTCCCGGTGTCGGGGGCGTAATGGCCGTAATTTTTCAGCGCCCCCCCGCAACACGCAAGCAGAAGCATCAAAACGCCCAGGGCGGCAAACCACCCGATCTTTCCTGCCTTCATCATGGGACTACACCATTTCTTTAACGGCCTCGGGCAAGGTGAAATCGGCCTGATCCGTCCCGATGACCTTGATGGCGACATCGTCGTTCTCGATATCCGCCACCGCCAGCCCCCCGGATTTCAACTGCCCGAACAGCACCTCGTCCACAAAGAACCGCTTGATCTTGTCCTGGATGAGACGCCCGATTTCCCGGGCACCGAATTCATCGGAATACCCCTTGCGGGCCAGCCAGGCGGAACAGGCTTCCGTCACGTGAAGTCGGACGTTCTTTTCGCTTAGCTGGATTCGGAACTCATCGATCGCCTTGTTGACGATCCGGAGGATTTCCACGCCGGTCAGTCCATTAAAGTTGACCACCCCGTCAAGGCGGTTCCGGAATTCGGGTGAGAAGATCCTTTCCACAGCCTTGAAAACGGCATCGCGCTCGACGGCCTTCCCTTCGAACCCGATGACCTGGCGGCCGATTTCCCTTGCCCCCGCGTTGGACGTCATGAGAATGATGACGTTTCGGAAGTCGGCCTTTTTCCCCGAGTTGTCCGTCAGGGTCGCATAGTCCATGACCTGGAGCAGGGCGTTGAAAATGTCTTCATGGGCCTTTTCAATCTCGTCAAGCAGCAGAACCGCATAGGGTGTTTTCCGGATCGCCTCCGTCAGGAGCCCCCCCTCCTCGTATCCGACATACCCCGGAGGGGCACCGACCAGCTTGGCCACGGAGTGCTTTTCCTGGTATTCGCCCATGTCGTACCGGTGCAGGGGGATTCCCATGAGGTCCGCGAGCTGCCTGGCCAGCTCCGTCTTTCCGACACCCGTCGGTCCGACAAACAGGAGGGAGGCAATCGGCTTCTGGGGCTCGCGGAAGCCGGCACGGGACCGCTTGATGGCATCGACGACCTTCTCGACGGCTTCGTCCTGACCGAAAATGCGGGATTTCAGATCGATTTCCAGGGAACGCAATTTTTCGATGTCTGAGGAGGAGACATTTTTCTCCGGAATTCTGGCCATTTTTGCGACCACCGCCTCGATGTCTCCGCGGCCGATCAGGCAGCATTCCTCGTCGTTGAAGCGCTTCATGGACAACAGGGCCCCCGCTTCATCGATGACATCGATGGCCTTGTCGGGCAGACGGCGATCATTGATATAACGGCTGGAGAGATCCACGGCCGCCTGAAGGGCCTCCTCGGAGTAGGTCACGTGATGATAGGTTTCGTACTTGCCGCGCACCCCATGAAGGATTTCGACGGTCTGTTCGACTGATGGCTCGGGCACTTCGATCTTCTGAAACCGCCGGGACAGGGCGCCATCTTTTTCGAAATATTTCCGGTATTCGTCGTAGGTCGTGGATCCGATACACCGGAGCTTGCCCTGGGAGAGGGCGGGCTTCAAAATGTTGGATGCATCCATGGAACCGCCCGAAACCGCGCCGGCTCCCACGATGTTGTGAATCTCGTCAATGAAAAGGATCACTTTCTTTTGCTTTTGCAGTTCCGCGATGACCCGCTTCATCCGTTCCTCGAAATCACCCCGGTAGCGGGTTCCCGCCAGCATGGACCCCATATCGAGAGCGTAGATCTTGAAACCCAGCAGGCGCTTCGGTACTTTTCCCTCGGCGATCAGATGGGCAAGCCCCTCCGTTATCGCCGTCTTCCCCACACCGGGGTCGCCCACGTGAATGGGATTGTTTTTCAGGCGCCGGCACAGGACCTGGAGGGTCCGTTCAAGAATCTCTTCCCGTCCGATGACGGGGTCCAGTTCTCCCCGGAGGGCCTTTTCCGTCAATTCCGTCGTAAAGGATGCCAAAAGTTTGCTCCGTCCTTCCCTTGGTTCCTTTCCCTCCGTTTCTTGCTCATCGCCAGAGTCTTCCGGATGCGGGGATTCCGGTTCCGTCTCGGGGAAGACGGTGACGCCGTGTGAAATGTAATTGAGGAGAATCAGCTTGGTCATTCCTTCTTTCCGGAGATAGAACGCGGCAAAGGATTCCTTTTCGTCGAAAAGGGATACCATGATATCGCCCAATTCCAGGACCTCTTTCTGGGAGGACGTCGAATGCCATACGGCGCGCTCCAGAATATTCTGAAAACCGGCCGACTGGACCACCTTCCGGTCGCCGACGGCGGTCTGCGTTTCCTGCAGATGCCGGTCGAGGAGCAGTTTGAGGCGCTGCGGATCACCCCCGCAGTTTTCTATGATCTCGACACCTTCCTCGAAAAAGAGCGACGCATACAGGAGGTGCTCCGGCGTGATGTATTCATGGTGCCTGATATTGGCTTCCGCATAGGCGGCCATGATGATTTGATTCAAAGTTTCGCTGATCTTCATAGGATAAACCTATTCCTCCTCTATGGTGCAGCGAAGGGGGAATTCTCGCATCTTCGCCATCGACTGCACGCGTTGCACCTTTGTCACCGCAATGTCATAGGTGTAGACTCCACAGACACCCCGCCCCCTCCGATGGACATCCAGCATGATTTTAGTTGCCTCCACGGCCGGTTTATGAAACACTTTCACAAGAACATCGACAACAAAATCCATGGTTGTGTAGTGGTCGTTGTGCAGAATGACCCTGTAACGTTTCGGTTCCTGCAGTTCGGATTGACCTTCCGTCTCTCCGAACAGGCCGGGATTCCTCTGTTGATCCGGACTGAGTGACATAACTTGTTTTCAAGCCTCTAACATCAGGGCAGGTTTATTTCATTCATTTTACGCAACAATATATGATGCAGCCATTCATGTGTCAATGAAATGCATGGAAACAGTTCATATTCCGTCTGTTAAGATGGGAGTCATCTGAAATGCCTCTATTCGGAGAATGATCCGCCGTGGAAACGTTCATTCTGGCGTCGGTCAGCCTGACCATCGCCGTCTCTCTGGTCATCATGAAGCAAAAAGACGCCTCGATGCGCGCCTTTGCGATGCTGTGCCTGGCCCTTTTTTTCAACAGGGCGGGGGTTTTTTTCCTCGATATCCTGCATCATCCTTTCTGGCAGATCCCTGAATTCGCCGGTCTTCTGGCGCTGCCTCCCCTGGCCCTGCACTTTACCGGCACCCTGACCCGCGGGAGACGGACCGTCCGCAAAAGGGATATCCTGCTGACGGCGGTCTTCAGCTGTGCGCTCGCCGTTCTTCTGTTCACGCCGGTTAATACCTGGCCGTATTTCCGTTTTCTGCTCTATCTTTACCCTCTGTTGATCATCGGCAGCGCTTATCTGTCCCTTTTGCTGTACATCTATCGAAGACGTCCCAGCGTGGAAAGAAAGCGCATGATGTACCTGGCCATCGCCTGTATCGTTGCGGCGCTGCTGTGCGGTTTCGACCTCTTTTCCTACCTTGGTCTGTCCGCACCGTCTCTTTCCAATATCATTATCGCGGCCCTGATCTACTTTATCCTTTTAATCATCGCTTATCCCCATCTGACCAAGCTTTATGAACTCATGGCGAAATCGCTCATGATTTTTATTCTCACGGCATTCGCCACGATCGTTTTTTATTTTGTTCTGGGCTTGTTTGGGAGGAATGTCTATCTGCCTTTTACCCATGTTCTGTCCGCTTCGTTTCTGATCGTCATCTCCATTACGCCCCTCAAAATCATCGTGAAGCGGATTTTTTCTTATTTTTACCCGGAGAGTTCCGACGTCTTCCAGTCCCTCTATGCCTTCGACGAAAAGCTTGAGCGGGAAAAGACCCTCCTGCTGGAAGAGATGGCCCCCGTTTTGGCCCACGAAATTCGCAATCCACTGGGATCCATCAAGGGGGCTGCCCAGTTCCTGAGCACCGATACGGATTCGGAAGAACACAAAAACCTGCTGAATGTCATTATCGAGGAAGTAGACCGGCTGAACCGGGTTGTGTCACAGTTCCTGGATTATGCGAAACCCTACAGCATCGAACCCCGGCCCGAGGATATCAACCGTATCATTCAGAAGGTCGTCTCCATCATTCGGGCCGACGATGCGGCGAATGAAATCATCATTGAAACAGACCTGCATCCGGGGTTGCCTCCGCTTGACGTCGACGCAGAGCGGCTGATTCAGGTGATCCTCAACATTGCCTTCAATGCGGTGGAGGCGATGGCCGGGAGGGGCACACTCTCATTCCGGACAACGAGGATGGAAAGCGAGGAAGAACAATCCGTGGGCATTTACATCCGCGACACCGGACCCGGCATCGCGAAAAAGGACC
>CAZIPU010000195.1:0-4404 GCA_964541005.1 uncultured Syntrophales bacterium
TGGCACCGGATGACGAATCCGGGAGAGGGCAATCTCGTTTTCGTCGAGGTGCAGACGGGCACATATTTCGGCGAAGACGATATCGAAAGGCGGGAGGATGATTATGGCCGGGTGTGATCATGATCCTTCCGAGAAATCGGATTCCGGAAGACACCTTTTTCAAGCCCCGGAAATCCCCGACCGGTCTGACTGGGTTGCCGTGATTATGGCCGGTGGAACGGGAACCCGCTTCTGGCCTCTCAGCACGCCGCAAAAGCCGAAACAATTCCTGAATCTTTTCGATGAGCAAAGTCCCCTGCAGAAAAGTTATGACCGCATTGCCGACCTGATTTCCCCCGAACGGATCCTGATCCTGACCAATGCGTCGTTCGTGCCCCTGGTACGGGAACAGCTGCCGCAGATCCCGGCACATAATGTTGTCGGGGAACCTCTGAAGCGGGACACGGCGGCAGCGGTCTGCCTGGGGGCGGCGCTTTGCCGGAAGCGGTTCGGAAATCCGCTCATGGTTGTCCTGACGGCGGATCACCTGATCGAGCCGCGCCGTTTGTTTCATAATGCGCTGATTTCCGCGGCGCAGTCGGCCAGGGAGTCGGGGGCGCTCTACACCATGGGAATTCAACCGACATTTCCCGCCGTCGGCTACGGTTACCTTGAGTTGGGGGAACAGGTGGCGGCCCGGGATGGGATCGAACATTACCGTCTCCTTCGGATCAAGGAAAAGCCCGATGCCGAGACCGCGGCCGCATACCTTGCGTCCGGACGGTTTCTCTGGAATTCCGGCATGTTTCTCTGGAATGTGGATACGATTATCCGGGAATTTGAGACCCACCTGCCGGATCACTGGGAAACGTTATCCGACGCTGTTGTTCACGATGGTACCCCGCAGTGGCAGGAGGCCCTGTTGAAGGCCTTTGAACGGCTGAAGCCCATTTCGATAGACTATGGTGTCATGGAAAAGGCGGCTCATGTCCGCTGCGTCCGGTCGACTTTTTCCTGGACCGATTTGGGAGGCTGGCTTGCCCTTGCCGATTTCCTGGAGCGTGACCCGAATGAGAACTGTTGCCGAGGCCGGGTTTTAACCCTCGACGCTTCCGGAAACATCGTTTTTTGTGAGAATCGGGATGATCTGGTGATGATGGCCGGGGTCGACGATCTGGTCGTAGTCCGGTCAGGAGCGCGTACGTTGATCGCCAGGAAAGACCGCGTGGAGGAAATCAGGAAGCTGGTGCAGAATCTGGAATGATTCAGGGGCTAAGACCAAAAGAAAACCCCCGGCAGAATCCGGATTCTGCCGGGGGGTATAAATAAGAGCTGCCGATGCCGCTTTACCTGATGCCGGCGTCACGCTGCCTGATACTTGATCTTTCCGGGGTGTCCATCACCACTCGGATCCTGCGGTTCTTTTTTTCATTCGTCTCCGGTGACATGACTTTCAACGCGCATCGCAGCTCTTTCGCCACTAATTTAGTGTTGAGGGGTTCTCCTGTCAAGGAACGGGCCGCCCTCATTTCAACGATCCTTCAGAGCTTGTAACCGGTTAATTCAAGTATGTTTTTGTACAGGATGCGCTCCTTGTCGGCGACGCTCAGGGACAGGGTTTGAACTTTTGAAAGCTCGTTTTCCATGGAGCCGAAGGGAATGTCCGAACCGAAAATAACGCGCTCCGGACCGAGGGTCCTGACAAATTCCTGAATCGTGCTTTTCTGGCCCAGGGCCGTATCGAAATAAATATGGTTTTTGTTTTTCAGGTGCCTCAGGAAGTCCAGCGGATTGCCGCCGAGCATGCCGAGATGGGGAATGATCAATTTCAGATCCGGGAACCGGTCAATAAATCGCAGGGTGAAATCCAGTTCTTCCTCGAAGATAATCGGTTTCCCCGAATTCGCCAGTTTTCCGACCAACTCGGGTAACTCGGGATCTTCGAGCACGTCGTAGTTGGATTCCGTGTCCTGCCAGCCTCTCATCCAGTGCCACTTGCCTCCATAGTATCCCGGCGGAATCGGAGAAAAGTTTTCCCGGATGTAGAAATAGGGGATGAAGTGGCTGACTTTCCGGGTTTCGTCCATAAGCTGTACGTTGATGTCGTTGCTCAGGATGGCCGTTGAGGGGAAGGGCAGGATAATCACGTGGGTTACCCCCGATTCCTCCTGCTCACGAAGGATCATCTGCGTCGTCACTTCCATGCCCAGGGTAACCGACGGACCCCAGTGGACATGGCTGTCGATAATGATTTCAAAGTTTTTTCCCTGCATGCTTCTTCCCCTTTCCATAGATTTTTAAAGGCCGCAGGCAATGGAGAATTTCATCATATTTTCTTCCTCTCCCATGGCAACCAGTCGATCCCCCTTTTCGATCCGGTAACCGGCGGTCGGGTTGTAAGTCATTTTTCCCGATTCCTTTTTCACGGCGACGATGATCAGGCCGTAAAGCTGCCTGATATTGGATTCTTCGAGGGTTTTCCCGATCATGGGCGATTTGTCTGCGAGGGCGAATTCTTCCATCCTCAATTCAAGGCTCTGCCTGCTCGTGCTGATATCGATAAAATCAAGCATGGCCGGTCTCATGATGGCCATGGCCATTTTCATTCCCCCCAGGGCGTAGGGAGAAACCACCCGGTTTGCACCGGCCCGGAGCAGGCGTTTTTCCGATTCCTCTTCCTCCGCCCGCGTGAGAATATAAATATCGGGATTCAGTTCCTTTGCCGTCAGGATGACGTACAGATTTTCCGCGTCGCTGGGCAGTACCGACACGATCCCTTTCGCTTTCTTGATTCCCGCTCCCAGCAGGGTCTTGTCGTGGGTGGCGTCACCCTTGTAATAGGCAAATCCCTCTTCATTGATCTTCTGGATGACGTCGGGGTTTCTTTCAATGACAATGAAGTCCATATTTTCCATGTGAAGTTCCCGGCAGATCAGGTACCCGATTCTGCCGCAACCGCAGATGATGTAGTGGTTTTCCATTTTTTCGATCATTTTCTTCAGTCTGCCCTTTCCTAAGATGATCTGTAGCCGCCCCTCGATCATTATTTCGGCCATCAGGCCGACCGTATAGAGCATGGTGCCGACACCAAAAAGGACCAGGATGATGGTGAAAACCATACCGGGCCGTGTGTGCGGGTAATAGTCGCCATAGCCGATCGTGGTCAGGGTGATGCTGGTCAGGTAGAGGGATTGAAGGTAGTCCAACCCTTCGATGAAATGATAGCCGAATGAGCCGATAATGAAGAGCGACAAAACGGCCATCAGTGAAATAGACAGGCGGCTGGCTTTTCCGCCCCGGCTCTTCATCCATGCGAGACGGAATTTCTGAAATTTGTTCAGTTGTTTTCTCGCCCGCTTCTTCAAATTCGGGGCCCTCCCATAGATGACGGCATCTTACATGGCGTGCCGGTTTTTCACAACAGGGAAAGTGAACGGGGAAAGGATGCCGAGCGTTCCATGTATATTATGTATGCATTGGTAATGGGTTGCCGGATAGATTCTATTCAGTTTCCTGTCAGGCTCCTCACGGAGATTAAGTTAGAAATATAGAGATATCAGTCCGTTCAGGCATATAAGAATTTCTTGCGTGGGTGGCATGCGTATTGCTCATATATCCATAAAAAAGGACTTCTTTGCGAATGGAGCGATCCGTGTGCGCAGAAGGGTGTATCGCAGAACCCGGAAAGCCTTTCGTGGGAAATCAAGAGGGCTTCTTAAAGATAAAAGGATGACCGGATTCCTCCTCAGGCTGCCCGAAAGCAGTTTTTTCAGCCGGGCCTCTTTCTTTTTTTTGCTTTTTCCCTCTTTCGGGGGTATCTCTGAAAGGCCTTTTCTTTATGAAGAACGTGGTGGCCTTTTCAGGCTGATTGCCCTTTGGGTAAAGAGGCGCATAATTTTCCGGGTTTCGAGATAAACGGTACGGGGAAGGGAATCGCTGAATGAAAAGAATCCAGTCTTTAATCATCGTGATGATTTGTCTGCTGATCCCCCTGGCGGCCGGCGGGGAGGAGAAAATCGCACCCGCTGCACCCCTGAATCTCCGGCAATGCATTGACATGGCCCTTAAAAATCACCCGGACATCACGGCGGCGTTCCATACGGTCCGGATCGGAGACAGCCGGATCGGTCAGGCCCAATCGAATTACTATCCCCAGGTGGATTTTCAGACCGACTATGATCGGAGTCGCCCCTATGCTTCCAGAAACAGCCGGGCGACGGGATCGTCCACGGTCGATCAGTATGCCGGCAGGGTCGGCCTGAACCAGAATATTTACGATTTCGGAAGAACGTCGGCCCGCGTCCGGATCGCGAGGTTGAACCGGGATTCGTCCCGGCAGGATCTGGAAGACGTGTCGAGTCTGATTGTCCTGAATGTGAAACAGGCATATTATAATGTTCTTCAGACCCTCGAAAACCGGCGGGT
>CAZIPU010000196.1:0-4402 GCA_964541005.1 uncultured Syntrophales bacterium
ATGTTTTTCTTGACGCCCATCCAGACCCGCATGGCGATTTCCCTGTGTTCAGGGGCCACAAATTCGGTAAAATGCTTCCCCTTGAACTGGGGGGAAATGAGCTGGGCCCCCCGCTTCAAATCGCCGCTTACATAACTGACCATGCCGTCCGGATCAAGCTCGAACAGCCTGTCGGGTGAACTGTCGATGATGGATTGAAGATAGGCATAAAGGGACTCCACTTCTTCCCGCAGGCGGATGTTTTCATCAAGTTCCGTCTGGAGATTGTTCGCATACTCCTGGATCCTCTTGGACATGGTCACTTCCCTGGAGATGTCCTGAAGCGTTTCAATGGCCTCGATAATTTCTCCCTTCTCATCGTAGATGGGAGCGGCCAGAAAGTAGACATGCCTTGGCTTTCCCCCGAGATTCTCAAAGAAATGCCGGACTTCGTATGCCCCCTCGATTTTTTCCGATTTCCTCAATTTCGCCCCGTAGTATTTTTCCATTCCCCAGAAATCCTGATCAATGATCAGATCGGCGATGAGAGGCCTTTCTTCAGTATAAAGGGCTTGATGGTGCTTATCCGTCCCGATAACGTCTTTAGCTTCATACCCTGTCAGTTCCGTACAGGCCCGGTTCCACAGGATAACGCGATGTTCCTTGTTAATAACGAGTGTGGGAATGGGAAATCCCTCAATAATGCCCTCTATTGTTTTCTTTTCCCGGATCAGCATTTCCTGCCACTCGCTGCGTTCCGTAATCCGCTTCAACTCCTCCTTGAGTTTTAATTTCTTCCGGCTTTCATAAGTGACGTAAAAGGCAACAGACAGAATCACGACGATCAGGCCCACGGTCCCCATCATTGTGTTTACGAAGGCCCTTCTGATCACGGAAATGATTGAATTATAAGGAACACTCACCGCAAGATGCCATCCCCCCCGGGTGAGATGTACCGGAGCGTAGGCAACCACATATTTTTCCCCTGAACCTTTCCCATCCAGAAGCGTGAATGCATCATACGATTCCCCGCCCCGCCGCATCTTTTCTTTCAGGGAAAGCGCATGGGAAACGCCGCTCTTCTCCAGAACGCTCACATCCTTTCCGATATTGCCGCCCAACGGATGGATCAGGATCGTCCCGTTCTGATCAATCAACCAGGTATCATGAGAAACATAATGTTTACCGGGCTTGAAATATTCCGACGTCAGGGTGGAAAGGGAAAGTGCGGCCAGAATAACACCGGAGAACCGGAAATCATCATTATACTTGGGAACCCCGATGATAATGGATTTGATCATTTCCGGTTGTCCGTTGTTCCCGGGCGATTTCAAAACAATCAAATCACTTACATAAGGCTTTCCCGTTCGTTCAATCTCCTCCATGTAAAACCGATACTGCAAACTCCGGCCGAATCCGTTTTCGATCAGACCCGACGGATAAACGGAAAGCACATCGCCGTTTTCATCCAGACGGCCGATGAATTGGACTTTGCCCTCCAGGTCGTCAAACACCACCATGATACTTTTCAGGGTGCCGGCCGGCCGGATCTTTTTGATTGTGGGAAGCTTTGATAACAGCACAAGGCGTCTCTCGATTCCCCCCAGGAGTTCTTCGATCCGCTCCGCCTTCTCCTTGGCAATGGCCAGCTGCTGTTGTCCGTACTGTCTGATCATGTCCTTCTCTATCTTGTGGTGAATCGTCACCGCCAGCAACAGAATCAGAGCAATAAGGGCAACCGTCGCAATCCAGATGGCGACAGTAACACGCAGTCCATGTTTTTCTTTAATGAAGCCGTCAAACATGATGATCTTTCCTGACTTTGCAAGAAGAGATTTTAAAAGAAAACCCCCTTTCTTCATGCCTAAGAAAGAGGGTCCCTGAGATCTTTTGCATTTCGGACATCCTGCTTCATATGTCCGCCTATTTTTGCCGCACGTCCCTCTTAATTATAATTCGTCCTGCTTTTTTTTCTCCCGGTACGCTTTAACGGCGAGGGCCACATAAACGCCTACCGCGCACCCCAGCGAAATGAGCAACTTCACCAAACCGCTTTCGATCTGAAGAATTTTCTCGCAGATCAGCCATACGACAAGATAAGTAACCGCCGTCAGAATTTCCTGCATCGTGATGTCCTCATAATAATTACCTGATGATGAATGGTGTTTTCTTGGACGCAACCGGTCATAAAAAGATGGCTTGTGTGAGTAAAATGGCCGCAGCCCTTGCCCGCCATCCTACTTGGGTATGTTCAAAATTTCAACGATAATGTTCATGTTTACCCGTTCATTTATCCCTTGTGGGGGACATTTTTTATGTCGTCCGTCGCCATAACACAGGGTCATCGAAAAAAAATGAACCCTTTTTTACTTTTCGTTCAATTCCGACCATCCGTTTAATGAATCTTTTAAAATTTTCCCCCTTTGGCAGCTCCTTCCATTTCCGGGGAGGACAGATCAATGAGTAATGATTGTGGTTGGTTATGAATTAAATTCCCGTTTTGTTTGTGCATGGCATGTCAATTGCTGAGGTTCGTAACGAGTTTCCAATATTTCTCTTCATCAATGTTTTTTTTTATGTTAATGAGGAATCCGGGAACCATACAGTCTATATTTATAGGAAAGGAGAGAAAGAGATGTTAAGGAAAGTATGGAAAGGGTTGTTAACATTATTCGCATCAACAGTTGTTTTCTTGGTATCTTCGCCGATGGCGTTTGCGGCGGAGGCGCTTCCTACGGATCAAAACTACTTGAAGGTTTTGTTCGCGATTGGTGCCATGATTGGTTCGGGCATTGCGATTGGCTGCGGTGCAATCGGAGCCGGTGCCGGTATCGGTAACGCAGCGAATGGGGCTTGTCAGGCAGTGGGAAGAAACCCCGGCGTGCAGGGGAAAATCATGACCGTCATGCTGGTCGGTATGGCCATGGCGGAATCGGTTTGTATTTATGCCCTGGTCGTTTCGCTGGTTCTGCTCTTTGCAAACCCCTTCTTGGCAGGACCCCTGAAGGTCCTCTTCGGTTGATAAAAAAATGATCACTACTTCAATCAACTAACGACAGTTAGGGGGCAAGGGAATGTCAAACACCAAAAAAGATAAGCAGTTTTTCACAGTAGCAAGAGTCTTCTTCCTGCTTATCGTAATCCCCTTATCACTGATGGCCATTCTTATTGCCAACGGCATTTTCAAATTAGGGGTTACAGCAAGGGAAAAGGCAGTCACTGTCTTGGACCCGAAATCCCAGGAAGGTATTAAGATACTTGCTACGAATGTGGCAGATGAGGTTGCCGGTTTCCTGATGGAACGGAAGAAGGATCTCCTTGTGGCGACGATTCTTCCTCAGAATGAGGCATCCTACAAGCAGTTCGTGACAGAAAACAAGAAAGACATCTGGACGAAACAGGACGGTAAGATTGTCAAAACCGCCATCCCGCTTTATCCCGAGATGGCATACATCGACAAAAATGGAAATGAACTAATCAAGATCGTTAATGGCGAAGCGGTCCCAAAGGACAAGCTGGTCAATGTGGCCAATCCCGCCAATACGATGTACAAAAGCGAAGATTACTTCGCAAAAGCCAAGATCCTGAACAAGGGTGACGTGTATGTTTCCCGTGTTACGGGGTGGTATGTCAGCCGGTCGGATTTCGATAAGGGTAAGCGTTATACGGGAATCATCCGGTTCAGCACCCCCATTTTCGACCAAAGCGGCTTTGCGGGTGTGCTCGAATTCGCGTTGGACGTGAGACATCTGGCAGAATACACGGATCACATTCTTCCGACGCAACCGGAACCGGTCTACGAAGCGGATACGGCGACGGGAAATTACGCCTATATGGTTGACAATCAGGGTTTTGTCATCTCCCATCCCAGCGATTACCATATTTCCGGGCTGCGGGAAGACGGAACGCCGGTCGCGCCTCTGGAGGCTGCCACCTCTGCGGAGCTCGTCAAGAAGGGCGAAGAAGTTTTCAACATCGGTCTTCTCG
Organism: uncultured Syntrophales bacterium; assembly: GCA_964541005.1. Taxonomy (GTDB): domain Bacteria; phylum Desulfobacterota; class Syntrophia; order Syntrophales; family JAAYKM01; genus JAAYKM01. The sequence goes on from CAZIPU010000196.1 coordinate 3,967, forward strand.
GTTTCATGGACCCGAATCTCCCTCAGATTATCAGCGACGTTTCCGCGGGAAAAACGGGCATGAAGACGTACAAGATAGGCGGTCGTGAAAAATTTGTCGCCTACGCACCCATTCAGTTTGCGACCAAAGATTATCCTCTGCCGGGCGGCTTCGGCTGGGTCGGTATTGGAATCGACGTGGATGCTTACAACACCCTGGCGTTGCAGGCGGCACAGAATATCGAAAAGGAAGCCAAGTCCTGGACATCGACCATCATCCTGATCATGATCGTGTCCATGGTCCTTCTGTTCTTCATACTTTATCTGCTGTCGAGAGGAATTTCGCGCTCGATCGCATCAGAAATTCCGGCCGGTTCTGAAGGTCCGGGAGATTATTACAGTGATGAAGACTAGATAGAAAAAAAGTAAAAGATTTAGTTAACCTGAAAGGCCGGAAA
>CAZIPU010000197.1:0-4362 GCA_964541005.1 uncultured Syntrophales bacterium
GAAGCGGTCAGGAATTCCCAGTCCTGGGCCAACAGCCAGTGCTGGGAGATCATCGTCCTGACCGATCCGGTTGTCAAAAAAGCCGTTCAGGAAGCGGTCCCGCCGGGGAATCCCTCTTTCAACGCCATTGAAAAGGCCCCCGTTGTCCTGGCTGTCTGCGCAAAATTGGAATTGTCCGGTTATTACGGAGGTGTTCCCCCGACCAAGTTCGGCGACTGGTTCATGTTCGATCTGGGGATCATCACGGAAAACATCTGCCTGACGGCGCATGATCTCGGCCTGGGAACCGTTGTCGTCGGCCTGTTCGACCAGGTTAAGGCCGCCAGAATCCTATCGGTCCCGGCGGGTTATGAGTTAGTCGCTCTGATCCCGGTCGGTTATCCGATTCCCGGCGCGCCGGTCAGAAACGCCCCCCGGCGCGACGTGAAGGATTTTACCCATTACAACGGTTTCTAGTTCAGGCGTCCCCACCGATCGCCTACTTCGGCCCGGGATAGACAGTCATTTCTGTCATCCCGGGCTCTTTTTTTCTATGATTCTCCCGATTTCCTCCTCCGCCCAGCAGCGGAAAGACAGGTCCGAGAAGAAACCGCAGTGCCCGCCGTGACGTTCGATCTTCAAAATCAGACAGGGGCAGTCTTCCAGTTGAGCGAAGTCATTCCTGTCGATCAGCGGGTCGTCTGAGGCGACAATGAGCGTGACGGGAAGGGAAAGATTCTTGAACCAGTCTCTGTTCAGCGTATAGCGGCCGAAATAGTCCCGTGTATCTTTGAATTTCGTATATTCCGTCACCATGACATCCGTCATGGCCATGCACGATTTCAGGTCGAGAAGACGAGTAAAATCATACTTATCAGGAAACAGCCGCTCCTTGAGCCTCAGGGAACGTTTCCATTTATGCAGGAAATAATTCCGGTATAAAGAATACTTTTCGTCGAGGGCCTCTGTCGATTTATAAGGATCAAGGACCGGGCTGACGGCAAACACCTTTGTCAGGAAGGGCTCCGATGCCCCGTCATGCCGGCAGGCGATGCGGAGGGCGAAATTCCCGCCCAGGGAATAACCGATCAGGTAACAGGGCAGCTCCGGGGAAAACGCCGCAATCTGGCGAACCGCCGTAAGAACTTCCTCAAGTCTTGCACCGTGAAAAAGCCCTTCGTTCAAGTGATGGCTCGGCCCATGATCCCGGAGATTCAGGCGAAAGACATCGAAACCCCGCTTGACGAAATAATGAGCCGCGGAAACGATATAAGCTGACGACGAGCTTCCCTCCCATCCATGGATCAGGATGATCAGGCCTCTTGCCGGCTGTATCGCCTGTTTTGTGTGGTAACCCAGAAGCCGCACCCCCTCCCCGCCGTCAACAATGACCTCACAAGAAGCCTCATGGATGGAATTCTTCCTGATGTTCCTGATTCTCAAGGAGGACAAAACGGTCTGCACATGGGGATTTCGGACCCATGGTTTCGGGGTGAAGGACGTCTTCATCTGAAAATCCGTCATTTTAACGTGAAGCCAATTTCTTAACTATTCCCTTCTTAGGTACGGCGACAAAACGGCATCAAACAAGTGATACGAATCTTTTTTTATAACCTTTCTTCCCTAGCACCAAAGTGGATCGTGATCGGGTATACAAAATTCCGTTCGATATTCCAAGAAAGTATATGCATATCCCTGAAGAATTAGGTAAACTATTTAAAAATAGTCCTTCCTGGCAGAACATAATGGAATGGGGTTGTCATATGAATCGCAGACAATTCATTAAATCCGCGGTCATTGTCGGTGCAGCCATTTCCGCTCCGCCGTACCTCGATCCGTTCCTTACGCATGTCCTTGGCGCTGAAATACCGGATCTTGTCGTCGCCCAGGGGCCATCTCCCTCGCTGATCACCCGGGCAGCCATCGACGGCCTGGGCGGCATCAGGAAATTCGTCTCCCGTGGTGATGTGGTCGTGGTCAAACCGAATATCGGCTGGGACCGTACACCGGAATATGCGGCCAATACCAATCCGGAAGTTGTCGCCGCCATCGTCCGCCTGTGCCGCGAGGCCGGGGCAAGCAAGGTCAAGGTCTTCGACAATCCCGTGAACGATGCCCGCCGTACTTACAAGCAAAGCGGCATCGCCGATGCGGCAAAGTCCGCCGGTGCTGTCGTCAGTTACATCGATGACCGGAAGTTCAAAGACATGCGCATCAACGGCCTGGCGCTGAAATCCTGGCCGCTTTATACGGAGGTGTTCGAAGCGGACAAGGTCATTAACGTCCCGATCGCCAAGACGCATGGTCTCACGGATCTGACCCTGGGCATGAAGAACTGGATGGGTATCATGGGGGGATGGCGCGGCCGGATTCACCTGCGTATCGATAAAAGTCTCGTCGATCTGGCAATGACGGTCAAACCTGTCCTCACGGTACTGGATGCCGTCAGAATACTAACAGCGAACGGGCCGGCGGGAGGGAACCTTGCCGATGTGAAAATTCTCAATACGGTCATTGCCGGTATCGATCCCGTGGCGGTTGATGCCTTCGGAGCAACCCTGTTCTCCAGAAAGCCGGCCGATCTGGGATATGTCCGCATCGGTCACGAAGTCGGGCTGGGTAAAATGGACCTTGGCCGGATGAACATCAAACGGATCCGGCTTTGATATCATGATCGCAATAATCCGCCGCCTGACCCAGGCCCTTTTTCTGCTGCTTTTTCTCTGGCTTTTTCTGCAGACGGAATCCAGGGGGGAAAACATTCTGGGATACCCCGTCAAAATCTTCCTTGACGCGGATCCCCTGATCTTTATCACGACGGTCTTTTCCAGCCGGTCATTCTATCAGCCGTTCCTGTGGGTTCTTCTGGTCGTCATTGCGACCATGATTTTCGGCCGTGTCTTTTGCGGCTGGGTATGCCCCCTTGGCACGCTGCACAATGTGGTGGGCGGATTCAAGAAAAGACAGGGTACGCCTCTTGCGAATCACTGGTATCAATTCAAATATTATCTTCTCATCTTCATTTTGTTTTCATCCCTGTTCAGCCTGCAGTTGGCCGGTATCGCGGATCCCATCTCGCTTTTAATCCGTTCCCTGTCCCTTGCGGTTTACCCGGCATTTCAATTCTCCGTGACGGGCCTGTTCGGCACCATCTACAGTTCGGGAATCGATTTCATCGTCAACCCGTCGGAATTCATCTACGGGTTGGTAAAAAAAGGCTTCCTGTCCTTTCAGCAGCCCCTGTTCTTCCAATCGGTTTTCATTGGCGCTATTTTTATTCTGATCCTCGCTCTCAATCTTTGGGAACGCCGCTTCTGGTGCAAATACCTCTGCCCGCTGGGGGCTTTGCTGGGAATTCTTTCACGCTATGCGCTCCTGCATCGTTCGGTGAGCGAAGGCTGCAACAGCTGCGGGGTTTGTGCTCACACCTGCCAGGGTGCAGCCAACTGTGAGGGAAAAGACCTCTGGCGGAAAAACGAATGCCTGGCCTGCATGAACTGCGATGACATCTGCCCGAACAACGCGGTCCGTTTCGGCTTCTCATTGAAGAAACCGGCCGTTGCAATGGATCTCGGCAAGCGCCGGATTATCGCCTCGATGGTTTCGGGCATACTGGCGGTTCCCCTTCTCCGCATAACGCCCCTGTCCCGCACGGGGGCGGCCGATCCCCGGCTGATCCGTCCGCCCGGTGCCCTGGAGGAAAAAATATTTCTCCGGAAATGCGTCAAGTGCGGGGAATGCATGAAGGTCTGCCTGACCAACGGCCTTCAGCCCACCCTTTGGGAAGCCGGTGTCGAAGGCATCTGGTCGCCCATGCTTGTTCCCCGTATCGGCTATTGCGAATACCGCTGCACCCTTTGCGGCCAGGTCTGCCCAACCGGCGCCATTCAAAAACTGTCCCTGGAGGAGAAAGCCAATATTAAAATCGGCCTGGCCATGATCGATGAGAGCCGATGCCTTCCCTACGCCCACGGACAATCCTGCATCGTCTGCGAGGAAGTCTGCCCGACGCCCAAGAAGGCTATCTGGTTTGAACCCGCGCGGTATCGTAACCGGGAAGGGAAACTCCTGACCCTCAAGCAGCCCCATGTCGACCTGGAACTCTGCATCGGCTGCGGGATCTGCGAAGCGCGGTGCCCGGTTCTGGGCCGGCCCGCCATTGCCGTCACCAGCCTGGGTGAATCGAGATCGAAGGACAACCAGCTCTTACTGGAATAATGCCTGCGTTCTGAAGTATTTTAAATTTGCCAAACCCGGCAACCCCTGATCACTTGACTGCAAGGGAAGATTCCGTGAAAGATGCCGATGAGAAATCGGTTTCTTCCACAGAGATTACTTTCTGTAATGAAAGAGTTGGCGATTATCCTTCTTAAGTGTTAAGAA
>CAZIPU010000198.1:0-1617 GCA_964541005.1 uncultured Syntrophales bacterium
CCCTTGTGGCGGTAAGAGGCAAACAGAATGATCATGTCGTGGACACAGCCGGCAAAGACGGAGCCCAGAAGAATCCAGAAAAACCCGGGTCCCCAGCCGTACTGGGCGGCCAGAACCGGACCGATCATGGGACCGGCGCCGGCAATCGCCGCGAAGTGATGTCCGAAAACGACCCATTTGTTGGTGGGAACGTAATTCTGACCGTCGTTACACAGAACGGACGGGGCAATGTTCCGGTCATCCAGCATGAGAACCTTCGTCGCGATGAATGCGGCGTAGAAGCGATAAGCCAGGGCAAAAGTACATAAACTGCCGATTAACAAATAAAGTGCGCTCATGAAAAGGCTCCCCTTTATGAATTGGGCTTGTTCAAAATTAAGGTAGTAAGGACCATTTTATGCAAAAAATATCCTGGTTTGATCAGCATGACCGTGTTTCAGGCACTCCGAATAAAGGCTTCAAGGGATCCCATGTACGCGTCGAGCCCCGCCGGCAGCAGGTCATTGTGCCCGGCGCGGGGAATAAAACAGGCGGATTTGTTCTTCGCACCGGAAAGGGCATACAAGGCCCTCCCTTCTGCGACCGGGATAATTTCATCCCATTCGCCGTGGATAATGAGGGTGGGAAGGGAGACGTCGCGGATCTTGAGATCGTTTCCGAATCCGATCGGCTCGGGATCATCCTTGAGCAGATGAGCCATGCCGATCCTCCTGAGCTGATTCCGGGCCGTGGCGAAGCCGCTTTCCACGATCAACCCTTTTAGCTGTTCCTGGAAGTGCCAGGCGACTTCCAGGGCGGGGGCGCTTCCCAGTGAACGCCCCATGACGAAGAGATTCCCCCGATACCCGTGATCGTTCAGGAAGGCACGAAAGCCATGAAAAAGGGTGCGCGCATCCTTGATCATGGCGCTGCAACTGGGTCGGCCGTTGCTCATGCCGTATCCCCGGTAATCCGTCACAAAAAGATTCAGGCCAAGTTTCCCGTAGATCGGCGCCACGTCATCGTAATCCGGTGCCGTCTCTCCGTTTCCATGAAAATACAGAATATTCCGGGCATCATCCCGGCAGGGGTAGAAACGGCAGCCGATCGATATTTCCGGTTCCACCTCGATGAAATGGTTCATTGCCTCTGACCGGTTCGTGTTTCGGCAAGATTCGCGGCGCGGAAAAAAAAGGCGTTGGATGATATCCGGGCGGTCATAGCGCTGAAGCCCCTTTAAGAAATCGGTCATCTATTTCCCCTTGTTGTGGACACCTTGTTTGCCAATCCGTTGGAACTTGGATCGTGAAATGTGCCATATCACATTATCCGCCATCCATTCAAGACGGTGCTTTCGGGGGAACGGAGGGGCTGGGTCGGAGAAAAAGGTATAAATAGATTGACAAACATAAGTGGCTATCGCTAAAAAACGGCAAAATGAAAGGGGAAAACCTACAGGAAAAGGCCGTCTTTGGTGGAATGGCGACGGCATCCGGTCTTGGAAGACGCACGGTTTCCCGTCCGGGCAGGTGAACCGCTTCCGAAGAAGTATTTCATTGGAAGAAAAACCAGGAAAAGGAGTCTTTATGGTGGATTTAGAATCATCCCCGATTATCGGCAGGGGCCTGCATCGGGTAT
>CAZIPU010000198.1:1717-4359 GCA_964541005.1 uncultured Syntrophales bacterium
TTTATGGTGGATTTAGAATCATCCCCGATTATCGGCAGGGGCCTGCATCGGGTATGTTACGCCCATCCCCGGAACCCGAATCTCTGCATCAAGGTCCTTCTTCCACTCGACTCCAGGGAGCCCCTGATCGAAGCGGAGCGTGAAGCCAACTATTACCGTTTTCTCAGAAAACGGGGCGTACCCTGGACCATGTTGCCGGAATTTCATGAGGAAGTCAGCACAACGCGGGGAAAGGGATACGTTTTCGATCTGGTCCGGGATTACGATGGAGCCGTTTCGAAATCCCTCCGGGATTACCTGTCTTCGCCTCCGGAAACGATGAAATACGCCATTGCCCTGTCGGCGGCCTTCGATCTGTTGAGAGACTACCTGCTGCAGTGGAAAATCATTACCATGACCATCAAGGCCAAGAACATCCTCTACAGCAAAATCAGCGATACGGAGGGTAGACTGGTCATCGTGGACAACATCGGGAACTCCGATTTCATTCCCATCTGTGACTATGTCGGTTTCATGGCCGAACGGAAAATACGCCGTAAATGGCGGCGATTCGAGGCCTTGCTGATCAAGGAATATCCCCGGAACGACTTCGTGCAGGGAAAGTTCCGGCGGTGAAACTCGTGAACTGCCGCTCCACCGGTAATTCTCATTTCAGGATGAGAACCGTGCATGCTGAACCGTTCCGGTTACGGATGAAAGATGACGGTTCAAGCTCAAAATACTTTTCGTACCTGACATGAATGCCATCGGGAATTACAAATTTTAAAATTTTTTCACAGAGATTAATTAAATTTTCTTGATTGTTGAATCCCTTTGTGGTAGCGATACAACAACGTATAGCAGTTCTAGAAGCTTTCCTTTTGCCGGTTCGCAAAGATTGTCTCTTGCGATGTTAGATGGTGCGCGGTTCGGTTGCAGTTAAGGTTAGAAATTTTGTCCAAAAGCGAAAAGTACGGCCAGATGCAATTTTCTGGAAGGGAGCGTTGTTTCGGGTTTGTTGCTGGAAATCATTAAAACCATTGAAAGGGGGACATGAAAGGATGACAAAGGCAGATCTGGTATCAGTAATGGCGGAGGAAACAGGAATTACCAAAGCCGCAGCGGCAGATGCACTTGAAGTATTCATGGCGACGGTGGCCCAGGAACTGAAAAAGAACGGGAAGTTCGGCCTGGTCGGGTTCGGTTCATTCAGCGTGGTAAAGAGAAAGGCAAGAACCGGAATCAACCCGCAGACCAAGAAACCGATCAAGATTCCCGCAAAGAAGGTCGTCAAGTTCAGGCCTGGGAAGCAATTATCCGATAAGGTAAAATAACTCAAGCGGATTAGAAAAAGCCTCCGGTGATGGATGACCGGGGGCTTTTTTTATGGTTGCGACAGAAAGCCGCTTCTGCAGGGCATGAGACATTGTCCGCAGGCCCTGCGATTTGGAATACACCCTCTTATTCTTGGAAGGACGACAGATGGAAGCGGTTGTTTTGGGAAACATAACCCTGGATATTCTCTGTTATTACGTTAACGATGTTCCCCGCCATGATTCCCTTCCCTTTGACAAGGTTGTGATCGGCCCCGGAGGTTGTGGGTCTAATGTAGCCATTGGCTTAAGTAGCCTGGGGGTTTCAACAGCCCTTGTGGCGAAAATTGCGTCGGGAGAGGCGTTTTCCCTGGTCGAGCCGCACTGGCGAAAGGCGGGGCTCGATACACGCTATATCACCGTTGAAGAAAACGGTGATCCGGCCGTCAGTGTCGGCCTGGTTGACAGGCAGGCTCAGCCGCGGTTTATCCATACACCGGGAGCCAATGCCGGTTTGACGGTGGACGATCTTGATGCCGTGGCACTGGCGGCCCAGGGGGCTCGTTTTCTGCATGTAGCCGGTTTTTTCGGACTTCCGGGCCTGTTGGACGGCCGTCTGCCCGGATTGCTCAAGGTGGTCCGGGACCTTGGTTTGAAAACATCCCTTGATGTGCTCAACTCTCCTCGCTTGGAAACACCTGACTTGCTCTGGCCCTGTCTTCCCTGCCTGGATTTTTTCTTCTGTAATCTGCGGGAGGGACGGCGTTTAACCGGTCTTCAGGAGCCGGCCCGCATCGGGGAGGAAATCCGCGACCGTGGCGCCGGGGCGGCGATCGTCAAACTCGGGCAGGATGGCTGCTGGCTGGACAGCCGCACTTTCAGAGGAATGGTCCGGACCGAACCCCAAAAAGCCGTCGATACGACCGGCGCAGGGGATGCCTTCGCCGCGGGTTTCATCGCGGCGATTCTGGGCGGTTCCGATCCCCGCGAAGCCTGTCTGGCCGGCCACCGATCCTCGGCCGGAATCGTTTCAACTTTCGGCGCCGTTGCGGGTTGGTATCAGCCATCCTGACCGGACGCTTCCTTCATTTTTGTCGATGTCGTTCGGAAAGTCGGAATTATTCCGATAAATAACGGATCGGTCCCGGATTGACATCCCCGTCCGATTTTGTTATAGCTGCCCGAACCTTGCGACACGGTTCCATTTTTCCCCCGGTTAAAAACCCGGTGATCCATATTTGATGAAGGAGTTCTGCAGGTGAGAAAAAGAATACTGAGCGGGATGAGGCCCACGGGAAAACTGCACCTGGGCAATTTACAGGGGGCCCTGAAAAACTGGGTGAATCTCCA
>CAZIPU010000199.1:0-4339 GCA_964541005.1 uncultured Syntrophales bacterium
GGGGCGCGTTTATCCGTTGCTCCCATGATGACGAACAGGAACATGAAGGTCATGACGACTTCCGTGATCAGGCATGCGACAAGGGAGTATCCTCCCGGTGAATGTTCGCCGTAACCGTTGGAGGCAAACCCCGCCGCGAGGTCGAAGCCCGCCTTGCCGGTCGCGATCAAAAAGAGCACGAAGGCCCCGGCAATGGCTCCCAGAACCTGGGCCGCGACATAGGGAACAAGGTCTTTCGCGGGGAAACGGCCTCCCGCCCAGAGGCCGAACGACACCGCCGGATTCAGGTGACACCCCGAGATGTGGCCGACAGCGAATGCCATGGTCAGGACCGTAAGCCCAAAAGCCAGGGCAACACCCAGCAGGCCGATCCCCACGTTCGGGAAGGCCGCTGCCAGAAGGGCGCTGCCGCATCCCCCAAGAACCAGCCAGAACGTTCCAAAAAATTCCGCCCCCAGTCTCTTTGCCATACTGTCCATTTTTTTCTCCTTTCCTCGTACCGTTGACGATGTTCAATTAACTTGCATGAATGATTCGGGAATCATCTTTTGCCGTTTCCTGCTCAGCATACAGAAAGTAAAACCAAGCCTTTCAGGGATAATCCCTCTGTATTCGGCGGGTGGCCGAATACTTGAGGTACCGGTAGAGGGAATCCGTGTCCAGAATATGGGCGAAGCCGTAAGCCAGATTCTTGAGAGAGGCGATATGGAGTTCTTCTGCGACTGCGGTGGTTGCGTCGGAGATGAAAAAGACCCGGTAGTCCCGCATGAAAGCGTCCCGTGCTGTCGTTTCGCAGCAACAGTTGGTGAGGAGGCCGCAGATGATGACGTCTTCGATCCCTTTTCCTTTGAGAAGGGTGTCGAGATTCGTGCCATAAAAAGCGCTGTAGCGGTTTTTATCGATGAACACATCCTGATCCTGAGGCGTGAGCGTGGAAACGATCTGCCAGTCCGGGCTGCCATACCGGATTGCCTGGCCCCACCATTCGGCAAGCAGCCCCCCGTCCTGCGCCGGATTCACATGTCCGTGGCGTGTAAAAAAAACAGGAACACCGGAGAAACGGCATGCGTCAATGATGGAACGCACGTGTTGAAGAATCATATCGGCCAGGGGGGCAAAGTGTTCCTGCATGTCGATCACCAGGAGGGCGGACTTGTCGGGATCGGGCAAGGCAAAACGGGTATTGTAGAGTTCCACATCCTTCAGGTAATTGGATCCCATGTTTTTCCCCCTGCCGTGGTTCTTTAACATAAAGGAAGATGAGATAATCGTCAGCAAGCCGGATTGAGAGAATAACTTACCGGTGAATATATTCCATTTACATTTTATCGACAAGAATTATGTGCCGGACGGATCGTCTCGATATCGTTTATCTATAATTTGCCGAGAGGCGAACGGAATATTCTTCGGAAAATTTTCCATGTTCCTGAAAAATGCCCGGGAACTTTTCCCCGGCCTTCTTTGTCTAACGTTTCAAAAGAGATCAAAACGGAGGAGGTTATCCATGAAAACAAGAACGGTTATCCTGGCGGCATTGATTGTCGGCCTGTCCCTTTTTTATTGGGGTGCGGCCTTATGTCAAACGGAAGAATCGAACGATCAAACCCTGTCTCCCTATTTTTCCGTCCGGAGCGACGATCCGTCAACGGATCGGCTGCCGTTGAAATCCACGTCGGCGGAGGTGAACATTTCCGGTGTGATCGCGGATGTCCGGGTTACCCAGGTTTACAGGAACGAGGGGAAAAAGCCCCTGGAAGCGATTTACATCTTTCCGGCTTCCACAAGGGCCGCCGTTTACGGCATGAAGATGCAGATCGGCGAACGGATGATCGAGGCAAAAATTAAAAAACGTGACGAAGCCCGGAAGGAATACGAAGAAGCCCGTAACCAGGGGAAAAGCGCATCCCTTCTGGAGCAGCAGCGTCCCAATGTCTTTCAGATGAACGTGGCCAACATCATGCCCGGTGATGTGATCCGGGTGGAATTGAAGTACACGGAGCTGCTGGTGCCCGAAGACCGGGTCTATGAGTTCGTTTATCCCACCGTCGTCGGACCCCGGTACAACAACAGGGCTGAGGAAACGGCTCCGCCTTCGGAACAATGGATTCAGAATCCCTATCTACACCAGGGGCAGGACCCTGCCTATGATTTTGATATCCGTGTCAATCTGTCGGCGGGCCTTCCCATCCGGGATCTGTCCAGCCCGTCCCATGCTGTGAAAGCCGCCTATACCGATAAATCAACGGCCAGGATCGAACTGGCGCAGGACGATCGAACCGGCGGAAACCGGGACTACATTCTGCGCTACCGCCTGGACGGAAAACGGATCCAGTCGGGCCTTCTGCTGCATGAGGGCGAACAGGAGAAATTCTTCCTCATGATGATGCAACCCCCTGAGAAAATCGTATCGGCTGATGTTCCCGGGAGGGAGTATCTCTTTATCGTCGATGTGTCGGGATCGATGTATGGGTTTCCCCTGGATATTTCAAAGAAACTGATGGCCGATCTGGTCGGGAACCTCCGTCCAACCGATTGGTTCAACGTTCTTCTGTTCGCCGGAGGGTCTTCCCTCCTGTCGGAGACGTCGCTTCCCGCGACGCCTGAGAATATCCGGAAAGCGGTCAGTCACATCGAGAATCAGACCGGAGGAGGCGGAACGGAGATCCTTCCGGCACTGAAACGGGCTCTGAACCTGGAAAAGAAAGCGGGTGTTTCTCGAACCATCGTGATCGCCACCGACGGTTATGTCACGGTCGAGGAAGAGGTTTTCGACCTGATCCGCAAGAACCTGGGGCGGGCCAACCTCTTTGCCTTCGGAATCGGGTCGAGCGTCAATCGTCATATCATCGACGGGATGGCCCGCTGCGGCATGGGCGAATCCTTTGTCATTACGAAGCCGGAGGAGGCAGACGAAAAGGCGGCGCGTTTCCGCAAGATGATCCAATCGCCGGTTCTGACGCAGGTGAAGTTAGAATTCGACGGCTTTGACGCCTACGATGTGGAGCCCCTGTCCATTCCGGATGCCCTGGCGGATCGTCCTGTGCTGGTCTTCGGAAAATGGCGGGGAAAGGCGGCGGGAAAAATCCTCCTGAAGGGGATCACCGGGAAAGGGGAATACCGGGATCAGATCGATGTCGGGGAGGCGAAAAGCCCAGGGGGCAATCCGGCACTCCGGTATCTCTGGGCGCGTCATCGCATTACCCTGCTTTCCGATTACAATCAGCTCCGGGCCGACGAAAAGCGCGTCCGGGAGGTGACCGACCTGGGGCTCCGTTACAACCTGCTTACGGCGTATACATCCTTTGTCGCCGTCGATACCCAGGTGCGCAGCGACGGTAAGCCCGCAACGGTCAAACAGCCCCTTCCCCTGCCGCAGGGCGTGAGCGACTATGCGGTCGGCGGCAACATGGTCAAAAGCCTTGCGGCGGCAATGCCTGCGGAAAGCGAATCGCTGTTCGGAGCGTTTGATCGATCCGCCGGATCTCCGCTCAAGGTGGAGAACAAAGGGAAGATGACAACGAAGTGGACCCTGAAGGCGCTGACCGTTTCGGCGGGACTGTCCAGGAAGGAAACCGAGAAAGTGGTCAGGCGTCACCTGCCGGAACTCGAAGGATGCGTCACCGGGGCTCATCTGCACGGAATCCTTGAATTGCGTCTGGTCATCGATTCCGACGGCACGGTTTCCTCTGTGGAGGTTTTTTCTCCGGTTATTCATGATGCGGCAATGCGGAAATGCCTGGCCGATGTTGTGAAAAAATGGCAATTTCCGTCCATAGCCGGGGGCAAGCGCGCCAAGGTGACCGCGACGATTGACATGGCATAGCCGTCCGGGTTAAAACGGCCCTGCCGGGAAGAAAGGATCCGTTTTCCGGCAGGTTTTTAAATATTTTCCTTGACACCCGGCCCTGTTCCGTACTCCAAATAGGGGAAAACAGCGGGAGCTGTTGCAGCGATAACCATGTTTCAGCGAGGCGTTGAAATAAAAGAGACTATCGAAGACGAGGATCGCGAGATCGTTACCAGGTGCCAGAAGGGGGATGTGGAGGCTTTTTCGATTCTGGTCGAACGTCACCAGAAGAAGATGCTGAATGTCGCCTACCGGATGACGGGAGACTATGAAGAAGCCTGCGATTGTGTCCAGGAGGCCTTCCTGGCAGCCTACCGCGGGATTGAAAAATTCCGCCGGGAGGCGAGGTTTGCAACCTGGCTGTACGGGATTGTCGTGAATCGGACCAGAAATCGCCTCCGCCAGATTAAAAGCCGTCGGGCCCATGAGGGAACCGTTACGGAATATCGCCTCTGCGAACAGACCTTTCGAAACGACTATGAAAAAATGAAC
>CAZIPU010000200.1:0-4313 GCA_964541005.1 uncultured Syntrophales bacterium
CGGCATCCCCCTGAACTTCCTCAACCCCGTTGCCGGAACGAAGATGGAACACCGTTCCCTCCTCTCTCCCATGGAAGCCTTGAAAAGCATTGCCATCTTTCGTTTCGTCAATCCATCGAAGGACATTCTCATCTGCGGCGGCCGGGAAATCACCCTGAAGGATTTCCAGTCGTGGATTTTCTTCGCCGGCGCCAACGGCCTCATGATGGGAAACTACCTGACAACCCAGGGGAGAAATGCCGGGATGGATATTGACATGATACGGGAAATGGGCCTTCAGCCGACCCTGCTCGGTCAGGGACAGGCATAGCAAAGACAATTTGACTGACTGTATCCGACCTGGCGGGCAAACGGATACGCAATCGGGTCCAAGACGGTCCTGCTGCCACGCCGATTCTTACTGCGCCTATGCCGTCTCCGGATGGCAGCCTCCTGACAACGCATTTTGGCCCGGACCTGCAACATCCGCTTGAATTTTAAGGAACTTTGGCAACGACCGCCCAAGACCTCCGAAATCTTTGTTGATGAAACGGCTCATCGTCAGCATCTTACCGGCAAACGGTTTATACCTCCCTGCATTTCCACTCGTGATTTTTTTAAAAATTCGTTATGCTCAACATCCAAAGCAGATTCGAGATGAATCTGTCATTTATAAAATAAAAGTGTCATCATACGCATGATTAATCCATATTTTATCATCATCAAGGCAGAACCGACCTCGGCGGCAATCAATGCACAGGACATCGATGGGGCGAATGTCAACATCTGGGTTATGGAGACGGACCTGGTCAATGCGGATACCGCGGCACGTTCCCATATCCTGGGTTACGGATGGATACCCCGGGAGACCCGCTTTGCCGGTGAGGTGACCGAAGAACTGATTTCCTCTCTCGATGAGATCGAACGGCGCAATTACGAGGAGGCCGTTCTGAGCGGTATATCCGCCACCTTTTACGGCTGGACAAAAGCAAAGCACCCGGAGGGGTTCTTCGAATACCGTCCCCTGGGTCCGGCTCTGGACGCAGGCAAGGAAGGAATGAATTGAAGGAGAAAGCACCGTGAACATGTACGGAAATTTCAAGTTTCTGAAGAAGAAAATCATTCTACGTCTCCGGGACCGGGTATGCAGCACGCCGGAGGAGTTGCTTTCAAGCGACTTGTTTTACGAGGTGACAACCCGTTTCGTCAGTGGTCTGAAGCAAAGGCAGGCCCCGCTGCTGCAAATTTTTGACAAGCCGATCCAGGATATTCAGGAATCCGATATTCAGCAGCTGATCGAGGCGTTTCAGATCCTGAGCAAAATGACCCTTGAGACGGTTCCCAAACTCATGGTCGAGGGAGAACGTTTTGTTCGGGACCCCTCCCTGCTCAACACGTTCGTGGAAAGGCTGTACAACTACTGGCGTGACTTCGATCGCTTTATCCTGTGCGATTCAACGGGAGACCGCCTGGATCAGCGGCCCTATCGAACCTTCAATGCCACGATTGAATCCCTCATGCATCTGGTCAGACAGGTCTACCGGGAAATCCAGGAAAATATCACGGGCAATCACCCCAGTGTTTACCGCCAGATCCGGGCGGGCGCCGAAGTCGCCGTTATTGCCTTACCGAAACAGCTTGCCCTGCCCTCCGGCAGTTATCAGAAGCTTTGTGATGTTCCACTGATCCGCCAGATCCTGCTTTATCCCCCTCTGCTTCTCAATCCGCCGATGAATAAGCGAACCGGGAAATTTGAGCGCATCGGCCAGAATCCCCTGAGCCTCATCGACATCGATCCCGATGAATGGCTCTGTTTTCCCGCAAAAGTCGGTTCCCTGATGATTCTGGTCTATATTCACGAGAAATTTTACGAACTCGGGTTTTCCCTGTGCAATCTTTTCGAGCTGGCAGATGATGAAAGCCTGAGTAAACCCATCGATGCGGTTTATCTATTCGGCGTCCCGGGAACCGAATTGGATACGCTGGCGCCCCTGCCGACGGTTTTCTATGACGACGTCCCGAACGAGATCATCGCGGCAGCCTGCCCGAACGCCGATTCATACGGATACTTCGGCTATCTGAAAAAAATGATCCTGACACTCCATAACATCAAAACCATGAAACTTGGGAAGCTGCCGTATCATGGAGCGATGGTCCGTATCGTCATGAAGGGGGACCGGGCGCTGACCATACTGATTGTGGGAGACACGGGAACAGGAAAATCCGAAACGCTGGAAGCGTTCCGAACCATGGGGGAAGATCAGATCGAGGAGATGACCATTATCGCCGACGATATGGGTTCTCTGGATATCGCCCCCGACGGCCGGATTATCGGCTACGGAACGGAAGTCGGCGCTTTCGTCCGCCTGGACGACCTGCAGCCGGGTTACGCGTTCGGCCAACTCGACCGGGCGATCATCATGAATCCAAGCCAGGTTAACGCCCGGGTTGTTCTGCCGGTAACGACCTACGAAAACGTCGTCAAGGGATTCCCCGTAGACATGATTATGTATGCCAACAATTACGAACAAATAGACGATGATCATCCCATTATCGAAGCGCTCACGTCACCGGACGCGGCCTTACGGGTTTTCCGGGAAGGCACGGCCATGAGTAAAGGCACGACCACATCGACAGGGTTGGTGCACACCTATTTTGTCAACGTCTTTGGCCCGGTTCAATATAAGGAGATGCACGACGACATTGCAAAGCGGTTTTTCAACGCATTTTTCGAGGGGGCAATATTCGTGGGGCATCTGCGGACGAGGTTAGGAATCTCGGGGTGGGAAAGAAAAGGTCCCGAGGAGGCCGCCCGGGCCCTGTTGAAGATGATCACCCCCGGAAACTGACGGAAACCGATTCGCAATTGCTACGGCAGTCGCCTGTATCATAAGGCGGAACGAAAAAGTTTGTAAAAAAACCACCTTCCGTTACCGGAACCGAAATCCGGTTCTTCCGAAAGGTGGTTTCATTTATTTTACACGGACGGGTTTCCTGCACAGCCCATCTTCCTGTGAAAAAAGTCTGACCGGAATTTAATACCTGCCGCGGCCGGGGCCGCCGGAACGTCCGGGACCGCCGGGCCTGCCGCCGCCCCCTCCGTAACCACGATTCTGTGAATAGGAACCGCCCGGCCGTCCTCCGGATCCCGTATCGTTCTTGGGTCTGGCTTCGTTTACGACGATCGTCTTGCCGTCCAGTTCACCGCCGTTGAACTTTTTGATCGCCTCCGCCGCCTCCGCGTCGTTTTCCATTTCGACAAAACCGAATCCCTTGGACGTCCCCGTAAATTTATCCTTTATAATGCTGACTGACCGAACCACGCCCACCGAGGTAAAATTGACCCGCAAATCCTCCTCATTGACCCCCTGGGACAGATTTCCGACATAAAGTTTTTTGCTCATCTCAGACCTCCTTTATCTGAACTCATTTCCATTTCCTTATGCGGCACGTCATAATCGGCATATTCGTAAAACCTTTGCCGACAAGCTCGGAACCGCTACACTAAATGATCCTTAATTTGTTGCGACAGACCTTTCTGTCCCTTCTCACAGTCGAAAATGACAAGGTGCCCTCCGCCGAAAGATCGGAATTCTCTGGTCTGAAAAGCACTGACATGAACAAAAACATTTTCACCGCCATCCTTCTCGATGCATCCAAAGCCTTTCTTTTCATTGAGGCATTTTATATTTTCTTCCGGCATCAACAGCCCCCCAAGGCGGAACGTTGTTCCCACAAAAAGAAATAACCGCCATGACTCTTGAGAGCATGGCGGCTTACCTTGTACAGCAAAACGTCTTTTCTCAGCCTGTGATATGCTTCGGATGATCATTCCGCGACATTCGGGAACACGTTTAGTGCACATATCAGGAAAAGTCAAGAAAACATTTGACTTATTGTTTTCTGACCTTTTCCTGTGAGTTACCGGCCGCATGTCCTCTTTCTTTTGCTCCGGACCGGAGATAAACCGGCGGATTGCCTCTCCCTGCCCGGACCAGGGACAAAAAGATTATGGTATTCTCTTTTGTACCCCGATGGGGTTTGTTGTATACTGCATCCCATACAAAAAACGCCTTATCCTGTGGATTGGACCGGATACGGCTGGGATGCCGGGCACAGGTGGGGAAAATTCCGGGGATGTCATCTTTATTTTTCGAAGCACTTGATTGAAATGTGGGAGAGCAACGCCATGTGGTTGATGACGAAATACGGCTTTTACTCAATTGTCCGCAAAGCACCGGGAACATTTCATGTCCGGTCCCGGGAAATCGGGGATATCCTGACCTGTTCGCTGGGCGCTTATGGAAGAAGGGGGAAATGCACCTGATCGCCAT
>CAZIPU010000201.1:0-4300 GCA_964541005.1 uncultured Syntrophales bacterium
TCGCGCAGAGCAGGAGGTCGTTTTTGCGTTCCGGGTAATCTTTTCCCAAAGCATAGCCGCCAACGATTCCCGCTTCCTGCCAGGCTGCATTGACCTTTTCCGGATCCGGGCAGGACAGGACAAATTCATTGTACACCGGAGCCGAAAAGGGCAGATCCCAGCCTGCCAGGGCGGACAGTTTTTCCTTCAGGTAACGGGTCTTGTGGACATTCAATTCGGCGAGTTTCCGGAGATTTTTGCCCAGGCTGACGAGGTAGACGGAAGCCGCCAGGGCGCACAGGGCCTCGTTCGTACAGATGTTGGAGGTCGCCTTTTCCCGCCGGATATGCTGTTCCCGGGCCTGCAGGGTCAGGACGAACCCCCGCTTTCCGTCAAGATCGACGGTCATGCCGGACAGCCTGCCGGGGATTTTTCTGAGAAGTTTTTCCGTGGCGGCGAAGATGCCGAGGAAAGGCCCCCCGTAGTTCATGGGATTTCCGAAACTCTGGCCTTCCCCGCAGACGATGTCGGCTCCCAGTTCACCCCCCGGTTTGAGGAGCCCCAGGGAGGTCGCCTCGGTGAAACCGGAAATGAGAAAAGCGCCCGTGGCATGGGCGACCGGTTCGATTTCTCTCAGGTTTTCAATAATCCCGAAGAAATTCGGGCTCTGGATGCAGACGGCGGCGGTTTGGCTGTCGATTGCCTGGGCCAGGGCGACCGTATCGAGACGGCCGCCGGCGGAGTAAGGTATCTCCAGCAGTGTGTAGTCGTTGGCCGCACAGTATGTGGCGACGACACGCCGGTATTCGGGATGGACCGAACGGCCGATGAGGATCCGGTTGCGGTTCAGGGTTTTTCCGGCCAGGACCGCTCCCTCCGCCATGGCCGAGGCGCCGTCGTACATCGAGGCATTGGCGACGGGCATTCCCGTCAGGCGGGCGATCATGGTCTGATATTCATAAATGGCCTGCAGGATACCCTGGCTGATTTCCGCCTGGTAGGGTGTATAGGCCGTATAAAATTCGGAGCGGCCGACAATGTGGCCGACGACGGCCGGAATGTAATGATGATAGGCCCCGGCTCCCATGAGTGTCATGGCGGGGAGCGTGTTCTGCGCCGCAAGGTGGACCATGTGCCGCCAACCCTCCTGCTCCGACAGGGGAGCGGGCAAATCGGGCAGGTTCTTTAACCGGTATGCTTCGGGAATGTCGGAAAACAGCTCGTCCAGAGACGCGACCCCGATCGTCTGAAGCATGGTTGCGACATCGTCCGGCGTGTGGGGTGTGTAATCCATGTTTTGATCCGTCCGTAAGGCTTGGGGTTGATTTTAATGGGCCACGTTTTTGTCCGCTTCCGTCAGGGCCGTGTAGGCCGCCGCGTCCATCAGCAGATCCAGCTCGGCCGGATCGGACATGGCCAGCCGGACAATCCAGCCCTCTCCGAAGGCATCCTCGTTGATCAGCTCCGGCTTGTCCTGGAGGATGTCGTTGACGCCGACGACTTCGCCACTGACGGGGGAGAAGATATCCGAAACGGATTTGACCGATTCGATGACCGTGACGGGCTCCATCTGTTTCACTTTCTTGCCGACGTCCGGCAGTTCGACGTAGACGATGTCCGTCAGGAGGTGCTGGGCGTAATCCGTGACGCCCATCGTGACGGTTCCGTCACCGTTATCGAGCGCCCATTCGTGCTCTTTTGTGTACCGCCTGTCATCGGGATTCGGTTTTGTCATAGTAACCTCCTCAAGGGTGATAAAAAGTGTGCCGATTATGCAGGAAAGGGGTGATTCCTCAAAAGCAAATTATGACGGCCTCTTGTAAAACGGGAGCTTGACGATCTGTGCCCGCGTCAGCCGGTTCCTGATTTCGATATCGATTTCCGTGCCGGGTTCTTTGAGGGCGAAGGGGACATAGGCCATGCCGATCGCCCGGTTCAGGGTCGGGGCAAAGGTGCCGGATGTGACCTCGCCTAGGTGCCGACCGTCCTTGAAAACCCGGTATCCGTGGCGGGCAATGCCCTTCCCGACCATTTCAAACCCGACCAGTTTTTTCTTCAATCCCTCTTCCTGCTTGTGTTTCAGGGCATCCCGGCCGATAAAAGGTTTGTTCAAATCCACGAGCCATCCGTAGACCGCCTCGAAGGGGGTTGTTTCTTCGCCGATATCGCTTCCGTAGAGCATCATGCCGCATTCCAGACGCAGGGTGTCCCGGGCGCCCAGTCCCACCGGGACCAACCCTTCCCCGGCACCCTCCCTGAGGAGCAGATCCCATACGTCACCAATCCGCCCGGCGGCGGTGTAAATTTCAAATCCATCCTCGCCGGTGTAACCGCTGCGGGAAATCAAGGCGTCGATTCCCGCTATGGACGAAAAGAAAGAATGGTAGAAATTCAAAACGGACAGGTCGTCGGGGGTAAGACGTTGCAGGATGGCCTGTGACTTGGGTCCCTGGAGGTCGATCTTGCCGATGGTATCGGAAAGGTCGGTGACATCGACATCGGAAAAGCCCTGTTCGGCCCGGACTTTCAAGATCCAGGCGAGGTCCTTGTCTTTCGTACCGGCATTCGTGACAAGGCGATAGTGCTGATCGGCCATCAGGTAAAAGGTCAGGTCGTCGAGGATTCCCCCCTGCTCGTTGGTCATGACGCTGAGTCTCAATTGACCGATCTGCTGGCCTGCGAGGTTTCTCGACAGAAGAAGTTGCAGAAAATCGAATGCCCGGGGACCTTCGACGTCGATCTCCCCCATGTGGCAGATATCGAAGAGGCCCGCCGCCTCCCGGGTCCTTTTGTGTTCCTCGATGATACCCGTGTACTGCACCGGCATGGTCCACCCGCCGAAATCGGTCATCATCGCCCCCAGGGCGACATGCCGCTCATACAGGGGGGTCTTTTTCATGTCTTACTCCTTTCAGAGTTGATCGGCGGCAAAAGGATACAGGCCATTTCCCATAAAACGGTGATGCGAAGGATCACATGACCGCTTCCCTTCAGGAAGTATCGATCATAGAATAAAAAACCTGAATGGTATCGGTGCATTCGGCGAATACCGGTCAGGTACGGCAGGATTGAAATAAACGGCTTTTTCTCAATCCGCTGCCAAGGAATTACTATAAGGGATATTATATTTCAAGGTCAAAGTTCGGGGAAAGGTGTCTGTTCCCCGTGCCATGGTGAAAAAGGGAGGGAAATCCGTGACGCATTCGTACGGGAAGATCATCGGAGTCCTGTAAATCACTTTGACATGCACCGGCGTTTTTTTTAATATCCGGTCCGGAGGGTGCGGCTTTCTTATTTTCCTGCTACAAACTCGGATCTATTCCAACGCATCGTTGACTATGGCAAAAGAACCGACATCAGTGACCCCGGCTATCCGGGTGTTCAGGGAACAGAACATAAACTTTAGCCTGCGGTCTTACAAATACGAGGAACGGGGCGGGACGGAGGTGGCTTCCCGGGAACTGGATGTTGACGAACACGGCGTGATCAAGACCCTGATCATGGAGGATGAACGGAAGAATCCCCTGATCATTCTCATGCACGGCGACCGCGAAGTATCGACAAAGGAATTGGCCCGGGTTCTGAAAGTGAAATCCATTCACCCCTGCGATCCCGCCACGGCGAACCGCCATACGGGTTACATGGTCGGGGGAACGTCCCCCTTCGGCACCCGCAAACGCCTTCCCGTCTACATTGAAGGGACGATCCTCGACATTCCCCGGATCATCATCAATGCCGGGAAAAAAGGCCTCCTGGCGGAAATCGCCACGGCGGATCTGTTGCGGGTGCTCAAGCCCGTGCCGGTGAACGTGGCAAGGTAGCGTACCCCTTTGGTTAGGTGTCTTGGACTGCGAAGAGGCATAACCTGTAAATGAACCGTCAGCGGGTCGTTATTCGATTTTCATGGAACTGATGTTGTTGTTGCACCAATCGTCGGTCAGACTCCAGATTCCTAGGGGATTTTTATTTGTCCGGGAAAAGGTCTTGCTTTTGCCTTTAAAATTGATGTGCCGGTAGACGGTTACTCTGTGAATGCCTTCCCCGATAACCAGACAAGAAATCTGGTCGTTCCAGGTGGGACTGCCGAGTTGGGCCGTGTTCCATTGTCTCAGATCGGAGTAGGCGCCCCGCCCCAGAATGATCTTGTCACCGGTTGTGCACCGGGAATTCTGATAGAAGACAACGCGCTCCTTTGGAGCCGGCTGAACGGTTTCGGCGAAGGACAGGGAAGCAAAGACCAAAACGAGCGCAATGACAGCAAGGGAAAACTTCTGCATCATGATACCTCCTCTCCCATGCATCCATGTTTATGGCCTCGTCA
>CAZIPU010000202.1:0-4263 GCA_964541005.1 uncultured Syntrophales bacterium
CCAGGGTGATGCGGCAAACCGCCTCCTGGATCAGATAAGGATCAGTTATAACAACGCCCTCATGGTTCAGGAAATAGGGCAAGCGGTTTCCAGCATGCTGGATATTGATGAATTGGTAAAGTTTGTCATGGAAACGCTGCAAAAAAGGCTGGACTTTGACCGCGGCATGATCATGCTGGCAAACCCGGAAAGGACAAAGCTCGTTTTCGCACGCGGTTACGGCTACGATTTCGTTCTTGAGGAAGTTTTAAAGAAGACTGAATTCCGCCTGGATAATCCGAACTCGAAAGGCCCGTTCGTCGTCGCCTTCCACCAGCAAAAGTCTTTCTTAGTCAACGATATGCACGATCTGCATGACGACATCTCCCTGCGCAGCCTGGACCTTGCCGAAATGCTGGGCGTCAATTCCTTTATCTGCGTACCCATCATCTATGAGGGACAATCGGAAGGGATCCTGGCCGTCGACAATTATCAATCGAGGAGACCACTCAATCAGCGCGAGGTCAGTCTCCTGATGGGCATCGCGCCCCAGATCGGAATCAGTATCAACAATGCCAGATCCTTAAGCAGGATTGCGGAAAGTGAAGAACGTTTCCGCACCCTTAGCGAAAATTCCCCCGACATCATCTTTACGACGGATCCTCATGGCCGTGTCTCATATGTCAACCCGGCGGGAGAAGAAATTCTGGAGTATCAGGGAAGAGACCTGAGAGGACGCTATTTCTCGGAACTCATGAAGAAGGAAGACACGGCTCCGTATGAAAAACTTTTTCACGAGATTATGGAAAGCAAGGAAACGATCAAAAGTTTCGAAATCAGGCTGCTGGGAAAGGACGGTGCGGTGCGCCTGTTTAACATGAGCGGCGCACCGAATTTCAACGCCGCCGGTGAAATGACCGGCATGGTCGGCATTCTGAAGGATGTTACGGAACAGCGCAGACTGGAACAGCAGCTTCACCAGGCATCCAAGATGAATGCCATTGGAACGCTTACCGGTGGTATTGCCCATGATTTCAACAACATTCTTCAGGCCATTATCTCCTATAATCAGATCCTGATGCTCCAGAAGTCCGAAGCGGACCCGGATTGGAAATACCTCGGGAAAATAAGCGGATTGACCAAGCGGGCCACGGACCTGATCAATCAACTTCTCCTGTTCAGCAGTAAAATGGAGAGCAGGCTGACCACGGTGAATGTCAACGAGGAAGTCCGCAATTATTATATGCTGCTTATGCGAACGCTCCCGAAAACGATTCGTCTGCGTTTCGAGCTGGCGGACGATCTTCACCTCATAAACGGGGACGCGGCCCAGCTCGGCCAGATTATCATGAACCTTTCCGTCAACGCCAAAGACGCCATGCCCGACGGTGGAGATTTATGCATTATCACGAGAAATGCCCTGTTCCCGCAGCCGGTCTATCGGGATGATATGCTGATCAGACAGGGAACCTATGTCCAGCTCACCATGACCGATACCGGATGCGGCATTGAAAGGGAAAACCGGGAACATATTTTTGAGCCCTTCTTTACGACCAAGGAGCAGGGCAAGGGAACCGGTATCGGCCTGTCCGTTGTGTATGGCATCATCCGGAATCACAAAGGTTATATTTTTTGTACGAGTGAACCGGGCAAGGGAACGCAATTCGATCTTTATCTCCCCGCGCTGGACGACTCGCAAACGGAACAAAAAGCGGCTCAGGATACAGAGGCTGAGTTATCATCGGGCCATGAAACCCTTTTACTGGTCGATGACGAGAGCTCCCTGCTGGAAACCGGGGAGGAACTGCTGTCCTTTATGGGTTACGAGGTGATCACGGCGGGCTCCGGGGAAGAAGCTTTGGAAGTGATCGAAAAGGAAAGAGACCGGATCTCCCTGGTTATTCTTGATCTCATGATGCCTGGGATGGGGGGGGAGAAGTGCCTCGGTGAAATCTTGAAAACCGAGCCATCCATGAAGGTCATTGTCGCCAGCGGTTACACGGCAACCTCGGCAGCTTGGGAAATTGAAGAAAAGGGGGCGGCGGCTTTCATCAAAAAGCCCTATCAACTTGATGAGCTCAGCAAGATCATCAGGGATACGTTAGACCGGAACCTTTAAGATTCCGGGGGCCGTATTCCTTTGCACATGATCAAAGGGGTGTAGGTAAAGCGCCGGGGATCCAGAAAAAAACGTTTGAATTCCTGCATAAATGCCTCGGCGCCTCCGGGATATTCCGCGAAAAGCCCCTGCATCTTTTCCACAATGACCCCGACTTTGATCAGCCAATTGAAAACATCCGCTTCCCGGGCCTTACCATAGATCAGATGATGGGCCATCATTTCCACTTCAATGTTTTTAAAATTCTGATCATACAGGTAGGAATATAATTTACGGCCTGCATAGGTGTCGAAGTTGTGCTCTTTGTCGAGAGTGGCCATCAGTTTCGGCAGGATCGACGCCATCGGTTCGGAAAGCTCGTAATGATTGAGGGAATTGTAATCGAGATCGATCAGGCAGAGACACCCGCCGGGTTTCAGCAGCGGACACAGGTTACGGACAATCTCGGGGCTTTCCCTGCGATAGTATTCCAGGACAAAACGTACCCAGATGATGTCGAACTTGCCCAGGTCCTCAATGGGTTTCGTCAGGTCACGGATGACAAAATCGATTCCCGGCTTTTGTCCGTAATGATTCGTCGCATAGGCTACCCGTGCCGGAGAGTAATCGATTCCCACCACTGTGCCCCCGGGCTCTACCATCTCCCGGAAAATAGAGGCGGGCTTTCCGGAACCGCACCCCACATCCAGGACCCGCAAACCGGGTTTTATCCCGCACCAGGCGGCCTGCCTGCGCACCACGTCGGGATCGGTCTTAACTTCGAGACGTACCGCTTCATCCCCATTTTCCATGAGATAGACGGAAGATGGCTTCATTAGGCCCCTTTACGCTCTAAAAAATTCCCATTTAAGGATATTCCCGTTCACAGACCGGATCTAAAAGACAGACTATGCTTATCACAATTCTACGGACAGTAACAACAAAAACCCTTGCGGCTTCTTCAAAAATGAGGCATGCAATAGCCGGATTTCGTTTATACGCCGTCGATGTACCCCGTTGAACGAAGGTCACTATAAATGAAAGGAAATATTGGAGATCCATGAATTGTCCCCTGTGCAACGTAACGTTACAGATTGCCGAAAGGCAGGGTGTGGAAATCGACTTTTGTCCCCAGTGCCGCGGCGTGTGGCTGGACCGTGGAGGACTGGATAAGATCATTGACCGGGCGAACCGCGAAATCGATGAAGGATACCGCCGGTATGAAAAACGGGAAGACGACCATGATCGGCATCACGACCATGATGACAAGTACAGGCATCACAAAAGAAAGAGTTTCCTCCACGATCTGTTTGATTGATCGGGGGAAAGACCGGTGCCCTGAGCCGCAAGAGGACGACTGGTCAATACATAGTGAACCAAGGTAGGAAGCCATAGGAAATTTAGACGGATGGAACCTTAGATTTCTTCGGGTCCGGGTTCGGTTTCGGCAATGACCTTTTCCAGAGGCTTGATGGTACCGGGCTTCAGTTGCTTCGTGTAGATTTCCTTCCGGATAAACGGGATCTTCGTGATCATGACCATGGACCGGGATTTGATCTTATCCCGGAATCCTCTTTCGGGAAAATCGTAAAGACCCTGTTTCTTAAAGTACTTGTGGTCGGATTGAAAGGGAAAACGCATGCTTTTCCAGATATCGTCCCGGAGGATTTTTCGCACCCCCAGCTCATGATAACTTCCCGGTTTCCGGAACCCGTCAACGGCGTACCGTATCAGCCGGTCTGCCAGTTGGCTGATCAGGGCGTCGATTTTGCCTGAATCTTCATACTCATCGCTGACGATACCGGCCATGTTTGCCTGCTGGGTTTCCACGTAGGCTTCCAGATATTGTTTCAGGTCGGGGAGCCGGCCAATGGGGCCCGAAACGAGAAAACCCATTTGCTTACCTGTCATGCTGGGAATGTGGTTGTTGAAAAAAGTGCGATCGAAAAAGCACTTCCACTTTGAAGACAGATATCGATCCCGGACCGCTCCGGCAAAGACAAGGACATCGGCGGCCCTGACCTTTTCATCGAAGAAATCGACGAAACCATCCTTCCCTTCATAAACGCAGACATTATCGTAGGCGCACTGCAGGCATCCGAGGCACCCTCCCTTGATATCGAGTTGATTCAAATTGATGATCTCCGTGTATCCGGAGAAGGAATCATGTAACCGGATGATCATCC
>CAZIPU010000203.1:0-4233 GCA_964541005.1 uncultured Syntrophales bacterium
CCGGACCGGGTGATGTCTCCGGCAATCAGAACAAGGCCGGTTAGGGCCATGAGTTTCGAAGCCCTTTCAATGGCATGGCCGGCGCCATGCATGCCTGAGAATGATATTATGCCGGAAAAAAAGGTGTCAACCTTCTTTGTGAAATGTGCTATGAGAAACGATCCTTCGCCGGTGTGTGGAAGGCGGGGGATATATTCTTCCGACCAGTTATACGATTGACCGTTTCCGTTGCATTCCTGATTAAATCTGGGCGGTTGGGTAAAACATACGTGATCGGAGCAGGGAGGCAGTGCATGAATAGGACGAAGATCTTTGTGAGTTTTGCCCCGGAGGACGCAAAGGAAGGAAAAATGCTCGGCGACCAGTGCCGGAATCCTTTTTCGACTTTCGACGTTATCGGTGGGTCCGATGAGGGGCAGGACCGCGAAGGCTGGGACACACAAACAAGGGAACGCATAAAAGAGGCGCGGGTTGTCCTGATGGTGGTCGGGAAAAATACGGCCAAAGCGCTCAATGTGGTCCGGGAGATTAAAATCGCCCGGGAAGAAGGCATTCCCGTCTTGGGGGTTTTCGTCAGCAGGGAATACCGGGATTCGGTTCCCGACACCTTCGGCACCGGCCCCATCATTGAATGGAACTGGGAAAATGTTTACAACACGATCCTGAGTATTCTGAAACGAGAGTCAGGAATCGGAAGAACATGAGGACACAGCGCGAAATAACGGAAGATGGGAAAACCCGGTTTTCGCATCGAGTGAAACGGAGCTTGGTGGTTTTATCATTTTTCCCCATGATCCTTTTCCTAATGCCTGTGCCGGGTTCATGCGCAGACGAGTGGTCTGCGGGAGGAAGCCTGCACAGCACCAGCGTGCGCAGATGGATGAAAGCTTCTTCCGCAAACCGGCTGGCGACATCGGCCGACTGGTTTCTGGCCATGACCGAAAAATCCAACAAGACTCTCCTGAAAGAATTGAAGGCCATGGGCAAGGAGGATTATCAGGAGGCTTTCAAGTACTACGCAACCCGTCTTGAACGGTGCGTATCGGAGAAGGTGGAGAAGAAAACCGTCAGACCGGAAGATCGAATCACCGATTACGCCGAGAAATGCTACAAAAACCTCCACGGCCCGGACGGAAATTCCGGTGAATAAGAGGATTCCGCGGAGAGCGTACGATTGCCAAGGGGGCGGCGATTTCCCAGTCGGCATAGATGATCATGTTGCCGGTGTAAAAACGCTTGCCGGCATACGGACAAAGATAACCGAAGACGGAAACCGCTTCGGCACGACAAGGTTCTTTGATCCCGGCGAAGTCTGTTCCGCCGCCTCATCCGGCGGGGGCAGGCTGTGAAAGGGGACAAACCAATACAGGCCGTGGGAAGATCAATAAACGGCCGTTTCGGAGGTGCGTATAAAATGAAAATCAACAGAGAACTGCTTGGGGAGTTTTACGAAGGGCTCGATGAGCGCTCAAAGGAGGCCCTGAACTGTGCCGTGTCACGTGTTGTCGAGGTCAAGAAGAAGGGCGGAAAAGTTGCCGTGGTAACCGGAAGCGGCCCCAACCTTCACGAAGGTGTCACCACCCTCATTGCCGAACTGATGGACAAGGGCATTGTTGACGGGGTCACGACGAGTTCCGCGGTGATCAACCACGAAATGGGCGGTGCCCTGGACAGGGTGAAGATGTGCGATGCGTCCCAGTTCGGTTTTGATGAAAAGAAGATGCCGAGAGGGAATGTCTTCGAATTTACCGAACTGACGGATGAGGAGCTTGAAGGGCTTCGCAGGGAAATGCTTCTCGACGAGGCGCTGCTGGAAAAGAGTAAAACGGCGGAAGGTCACATGGTCGTCAAGGCCGCTGCAAATATGGCCTACCCGATGGGGCTGCGCACGGAGATGCTTGCCGAGGAGATACTCGGCATCTGCCGTCAGACCGGACTCCCCTTTGAGATCGTAGCGGGGTGGGGATGCGACAGCAGGACGATGCTGGGCAAGGGCGCGGAGAAGGGCCTTCCCGTTATCGTCACGATCCCCCAGATGGTGGGCGGCGGTCATGTGGGTCTTGCCATTGGAGACAGCATCCCCGTTGCCGAACGTTCGCGCCGGATTGCCGATATGCTGGGAAGCGCCGACGTCATTATTGAATCGGCGGTTGCCCTCACGCAGGAGATCCACGACGGACCCTTCGAGACGTATACGGGACACGGCATCTGGTCATGGTGGCAGGGGCAGCCCGTGTACAGCCTTGAGGGGAAGGCCCTGATCCGCTTCGACCTGGACGAAAACCTCCGCCGCGCTCAGGATCTGCAGAAAGAAAGCGCAATGATTCAGGAGGCCATCGAGAAGGGGCTTCCCAAGACAAAGATATCCAAGATTCCGTTTCGCATGGAAATGTCCGCCTTCGCACGCCATGAGGGAAGCATTCCCGTCATCGGAGATATCGGCATGATCTGGCCGGTCTTTGCCCTTAACATCGCCGATGCCCTGGGCATCGAACTGGCGTTCATGAGCTACAAGCAGGAGACGCAGGAAGGCAAGGATATGCGCGAATGGATCGTCGACAATATAAAATACTTTGACCGGGAAAAAATGCTGGCCTGCTTCAGGGAGTGGAAAAGGTGAAAAAGATGACGCCCAAGATTCTGGGAGTCATCCCTTCAAGGTATGCTTCCACGAGGCTTCCCGGAAAGCCCCTCCTGGATATATGCGGCAAGACGATGCTTGAACATGTCTACAGGCGTGCCGTGGCCTCGGGTGTATTCTTCAGGGTCATCATCGCGACCGATGATCAGAGAATCTATGACGCGGCGAAGCAGTTCGGCGGAGAGGTCGTGATGACAAGGGCCGACCATCCCGACGGCTCAAGCAGAGTCGCAGAAGTAGCGCGTGCGATTGATACGGATTATGTGATCAACATACAGGGCGACGAGCCGATGCTGGACCCCCGCATGCTGAAAGAACTGGCGGAAGGATTTATCGCGGACAAGGACGCGGATTCCGCGACCGTCTGTGTTCCCATTTCCAGCGAGGAGGACCTGGCAAATCCGGACATCGTCAAGGTGGTGAGGGCGCAGAACGGACGGGCGCTCTATTTCAGCCGTTCCCTCGTTCCCTATCGGCGTAAAATGACGGGATGCCCCGTTTATGAGCATCTGGGCATATACGCCTTTACGAAGGATTTTCTGCTTAAATTCGTGGAACTCCCGCCCACGCCCCTGATGGAGACGGAATCTCTGGAACAGCTTCGCATCCTTGAACACGGCTACACGATGGCGGTTATTCCCACAAAATATCCGTCTCAGGGACCGAATGTGAATACCCCTGCGGACGTCGAGAAAATCTGCCGTATCCTGGAAAAGGAAACAAGCGGCGATCAATGATGAAGAAATTTCAGAATCTTTGTTCCGCCTTCGCTGCCGTTGCCGATCCGGGATCAATCCCGGCGACTAAGGAACCGCAAAACGGCGTATCCGCCGATCATCTGCAGGAGGATACCGGGCAGACCGATCCGGAAGTCGGCGAGCGCTGCGGCCCATGAACCGGTCACGAACCATTCGAACATGCCGCCGGTGATCTGATAACCCAGGACGGCCAGCGCAACGGCGAAAAGGGACAGCCCGAACAGACGGGCAGCGGCGGAAGCGAAGAACGCGAGAAGGACGGATTTCGCAAGGATGACCGACAGCATCGGCGCCGCCGGCATGCCGGTAAGAAGGTGATTGGCAAGAGGCGAAAGGATCGCTGTCGCCAGCGCAGCCTCCCATCCGAAACGATAACCGGCGATGAGGGTGAAAAAGTAGATCGGAAGCAGCATCGGGCCTCCGCTGGGTATCAGGTGGCAAAGAGCGGGGAAAGCGATGTTTCCCGTAACGAACAGAAAGGTGTAGAAATAAAAACGTGCCTCCCTGACGGAAAGCGTATTCATCGTGGTGCAAGATGCGGACTGGGCTGTACTGACCATGATAAGCTCCTTAGCGACAGATTATTTGCCTTGAAGGTATCCTGAAAACTGCATTGTCAACCTTCATCATTCAACATGGCATCACCGGTAACGATTTGCTTTTTCGCACGGTTGTGGCGATCAGTCAACCAATTCTTTCATGAAGGGGGGGTGTATGCCGATCCCATCCGCTTTTTTAAAATCAGTTACATCTTTCAGTGAATTCTTTTGGTAATTTATTTTCAAGAGTCTCCGTGAACGGCTTGCCATTTGCGCAGGTAAAAGTCCCTCTGCC
>CAZIPU010000204.1:0-4202 GCA_964541005.1 uncultured Syntrophales bacterium
TGAATGTGAAACAGGCATATTATAATGTTCTTCAGACCCTCGAAAACCGGCGGGTCGCGGAGGAATCCGTGGGGCAGTTCCAACAGCACCTGAATCAGGCCAGGGGATTCTTCGAAGTCGGCCTGAAACCGAAATTCGACGTGACGAAGGCCGAAGTGGATTTGAGCAATGCCCGATTGAAATTGCTCCGGGCCGAAAATGCCGTCCGTATCGCCCGCGTCAATCTCAATAACGCCATGGGCATGCCGGATGCTCCGGACTATTCGCTGGAAAACAACCTCTTCTTCGAAAAAGTAGATACGGCCCTTGCAGAGGCTCTGGCAACAGCTTACGAAAACCGTCCTGATCTTCAATCGCTGATCCTCCGGGAACAGGCCGCCCGGCAGAACCTGGATCTGGCCAGGACGGGCCACTATCCGACCCT
Source organism: uncultured Syntrophales bacterium (assembly GCA_964541005.1). Classification (GTDB taxonomy): domain Bacteria; phylum Desulfobacterota; class Syntrophia; order Syntrophales; family JAAYKM01; genus JAAYKM01. The sequence continues at coordinate 425 of CAZIPU010000204.1, forward strand.
GACGGGCAGCGCATTCTACGGTTACGGCGGCAGCGATTTTCCTCTTGGAGAAGGCTGGAATGTCGGGGGCAGTCTGAATATTCCCATCTTCAGCGGTTTCCTTGTCGAGAACCAGATCTTTGAGGCCAGGGAAAATATCGACGTGTATTCTGCGGAGGTGGCATCCCTGAAGCAGCAGATTCGCCTGGAGGTGGAACAGGCCCTTTCCAATCTTCAGGAGGCCTCCGGCCGCATTGAGACAGCGGCGGTGGTCGTCAGGCAGGCGGAAGAAAACCGGGAATTGGCCGAAGGCCGGTACAGCTCCGGTGTCGGCAACCCGATCGAGGTGACCGATGCCCTGCTGGCCCTGAGTAATGCAAGGATATCCCACATCCTGGCCCTGGCCGATTACAAAAGCGCCCAGGCCGACCTGGAAAACGCCATGGGCATGAAATAATCCAATTCACGGAAGCGGCAATAGGGAGCGTATGAAAAAGAAAATTAAAATCTGTGTGATCGCGGTTGCAAGTCTCTTGCTGGTTGGGGCCTTCTTCTTTTTCAGAAACGGGGAAAAGGTGCCCGAATACCGGACGGAAAAGGTCAGCCGCGGGGATATCCGGGCGACGGTGACCGCCACGGGGACCGTGAATGCCGTTGTGACGGTTCTGGTGGGAACACAGGTTTCCGGAACGATCAAAACCCTGTACGTCGATTTCAACTCCCCCGTCAAAAAAGGACAGATTCTTGCCCAGATCGATCCCGCCACTTTCCAGGCGCAGGTGGATCAGGCCCGGGCCAATCTTTTTGCGGCCAGGGCCAACGTGGAGAAAGCGCAAGCCGCGCTCCTGGATGCGAAGCGTACGCTGGACCGGAATAAAACCCTGTATCAGAAAAACTACATTGCAAAAAGCGATCTGGATACCGCGGAGACGAACGAACAGGCCGCCCGGGCCCAGGTGTCCGCCGCGAAAGCCCAGGTGCAGCAGACCGGCGCCGCCCTTGACTTTGCGGAGAACAATCTCCGTTACACAAGGATCGTCTCGCCCGTTGACGGCACCGTCATTTCCAGAAATGTCGACGTCGGCCAGACCGTGGCGGCCAGTTTTCAGACCCCAACCCTTTTCAATATCGCCCAGGACCTGACGAAAATGCAGATCGACACGAATATCGACGAAGCGGATATCGGAAAGATCAAAATCGGCCAGACTGCGGAGTTTACCGTCGATGCCTATCCCGACGACACTTTTACCGGCAAGGTTTTTGTTATCCGTAATGCGCCCATTACGATTCAGAATGTCGTGACCTACGACGTGGTGGTCAAGGTGGATAATCCGGAGTTGAAACTGAAACCGGGGATGACGGCCAACGTATCCATTGTCCTGGAGAAGAAAGAAGGTGTCCTCCGGGTTTCCAATGCCGCCTTGAGATTCAAGCCCGCCGGGAAAGGGGAGAATCTCAACGGGCTGAAAGGTTCCGGCGTCTGGATTTTAAAAGAAGGCGTTCCCGGGCGGATGGAGGTCAAAACCGGCATCAGTGACGGAAACTACACGGAAATCGTTGCGGGGCCTCTGCAGGAGAATATTGATATCATTGTCGAATCAACAGGTAACGGCAAAAAGAACGCGGATACGCCGCCCATGCCCGGGTTCATCAGGTAGAGAAATGGCCCTGATTGAAACGAAGGATCTCTATAAAATATATGATGTGGGCGAATCGCCGGTGCACGCCCTGGACGGTGTTTCCGTCGGGATCGAACCGGGGGAATTCGTGGCCATCATGGGACCGTCGGGTTCGGGTAAATCGACGTTCATGAACATCATCGGTTGCCTGGATCAGCCGACACGGGGGCAGTACTTTCTCGGCGGGATAGAAACGGGACGTCTGAGCCGGGATGACCTGGCGGCAATACGGAACGAGAAGATCGGTTTCGTCTTCCAGGGGTTCAATCTCCTTCCCCGGACATCGGCCATCGAAAATGTGGAACTGCCCATGTTCTATCGGAGCATGCCCCAGTTGGAACGGAAGACGAAAGCCGAGGAGGCCCTGAAGAGACTCGGCCTGGCGGGAAGGGAGCATCACCATCCGAATCAGCTTTCGGGAGGACAGCAGCAACGGGTGGCCATTGCCCGCGCCCTGGTGAATGACGCGCCCCTGATCCTGGCCGATGAACCGACGGGAAACCTCGACACGAAAACCAGCATTGAAATCATGGAGCTGATGGTCCGGCTGAACCGGGACGATCACATCACCATTGTCCTGGTGACGCACGAATATGATATCGCCGCCTTCAGCCGCCGGATCATCCATTTTCTCGACGGACGTATCGTCAGTGACGAGCCCAATGTTCCGGAACCGCAGATCCATGAAGACAGGGTAACCCCATGATCAACATCCCCGACACCTTAAAGATATCGCTGCGGGCGATCCGGATCAACAAGATGCGCTCGGGGCTTACCATGCTGGGCATTATCATCGGCGTGGGGTCCGTCATTGCCATGCTGGCTGTCGGAACGGGGGCCAGCGAAAAGATCAAGACGCAGCTTGCCGGTATGGGAACCAACCTCCTGCTGGTTCATCCGGGCAGCACGACTTCCGGGGGCCTCCGTATGGGCATGGGGTCCCAGCCGACCCTGACCAAGGACGATGCCGATGCCATCTTGCGTGAGATCCCGAAAGTCCAGGACGTGGCGCCTGTGCTCAGCGGTGCCGCCCAGGTGGTTTATGGAAACCAGAACTGGTCGACGGGGGTTTATGGTTCCACGCCGGGCATCTTTGTCGTGAGAGACCTGATGTTGATCGCGGGGCGGAGCTTCACGGAACAGGATGTGCGCAGTGCCACCAAGGTGGCCGTTTTGGGACAGACCGTGGTGACGAACCTGTTCGGTTCGGCAAACCCTGTCGGGCAGGTTATCCGAATCAAGAAACTGCCTTTCACGGTCATCGGTGTTCTGGCGGAAAAGGGCCAGTCCATGCAGGGACAGGATCAGGACGATATCATCTACATTCCCGTTACAACGGCGCAGAAAAAGATATTCGGTACGGCCTTTCCCGGCATGGTGAGGAACATCATGGTCAAGGTTCGAAACGCCGAGGATCTGAACGCCGTCGAGACCGAACTCAATAATCTCCTGAGACAGCGGCATCGCATCGGTCCCAGGGAGGACAATGATTTCCAGGTGAGAAACCTCGCCGATATGATGCAGATGGCCGAGCAGTCCGCCCGGGTCATGACCCTCCTGCTTGGCGCCATTGCATCGGTTTCCCTCCTGGTCGGCGGAATCGGTATCATGAACATCATGCTGGTTTCCGTCACGGAACGGACCCGGGAGATCGGAATCCGGATGGCCGTCGGGGCCAAGACCTGGGACATCCGTCTTCAGTTCATCATCGAGGCCCTGACCCTGTCGCTGATGGGGGGCATCATCGGAATTGTCCTGGGGATCGCGGGCGCAACGATTCTGAGTGCCCTTGCCGGCTGGACGACGGTTGTTTCGCCCCTGTCGATTCTTCTCGCCTTTGGTTTCTCGGCCCTCGTCGGGATCTTTTTCGGGTTTTACCCGGCCTATAAAGCCTCTCTCCTGAACCCCATCGATGCTTTGCGGTACGAGTAGAGGCAGTCACGCCCGTTCCTCTCTGCATGAGGGGTGTAACCCTGACCCGATTCTATTCCATGATTATTTAAATTTGGCGGACCATTCCCGAATTTCCAGCGCTTCATTTTCAGGGATTCCCAGGGAAAGCAGAAAATCGTGATGCGCTTCCGGGGCGCGTTCCTCGAATTCTCCGTGCCAGCGATGCA
>CAZIPU010000205.1:0-4150 GCA_964541005.1 uncultured Syntrophales bacterium
TCCTGGGAATGCGGGCGACGACAAAGAATTCCCTGTTGCCTGCCGGGCCCAGAAGGGGTGATTCGCAGGTGGCCATCTCTTCCAGGTGTAACTGCCCGCACAGCGCCGTGATTTCTTCGACGATACTCCGGTGTAGAGAGGGATCGGAGACAACGCCGTGTTTCCCGACCTGACCCCGCCCGACTTCGAACTGGGGCTTGATGAGGGCGATGATCATCCCGCCCGGTTCGACCAGGCTGACCACCTTGGGCAGGATGAGCCGGAGGGAGATGAAGGAAGCGTCGATGGTTGCCAGATCAAGAGGCTCCTGGATCTTCGTTCCGTCGAAATAGCGGATATTGGTCCGTTCGATGGGAACGACACGGGGGTCCGAACGAAGTTTCCAGGCAAGCTGACCGTAGCCGACATCCAGGGCGTAGACCTTCTTCGCTCCCGCCTGGAGCAGGCAATCCGTAAACCCACCGGTTGAAGCGCCGACGTCGAGGACCGTCAATCCCGTCACGTCGATTCCGAAGGCATCCAGGGCGCCCCTCAGTTTCAGGCCGCCGCGGCTGACATAGGGGTTGAGATCGCCGGAGATCCGGATATCCACCGCATCGGGAACGAGGCTTCCCGCCTTGTCGATTTTGAATTGGTTGACCAGGACGCGGCCCGCGAGGATCAGAGCCCGGGCCTGTTCCCGGGACGACGCCAGGCCCCGGTCGACGAGAATCCGGTCAAGCCTGACTTTACCCTCTTTTTTGATCAAGGCATTTTCCCTGTGATTTTTCTCGCTGCGTTCATGATGCCCTCCCGGTCGATTCCGTAGATCTTTCTGAGTTCGGCCTGCGTGGCGTGCTCGACGAATTCATCCGGGATTCCCAGGCGGATGATCCGGGTGTCATGAATTCCCTTTTCCTGGAGCATTTCCAGGACGGCGCTTCCGAACCCCCCCATGAGCACGTTCTCTTCGACGGTGATCACGCGGCGACAGCATAAGGCCGCCCGGCAGATGAGGTCTGCGTCGAGGGGCTTGACAAAGCGGGCATTGACGACCATGGCGCGGATTCCTTCACGCTGCAGATCCTCTGCGGCCGCCAGGGCCGGTTGGACCGTCGAGCCGATGGCCACAATGGCCAGGTCCTGGCCTTCGAGTAAGATTTCGCCCTTGCCGATGGGGAGACTCCGTGGTTCGCCTTCCAGGGGGGCTCCCGCCCCTTTTCCCCGAGGGTAGCGGATCGAAACGGGGCGATCCGCATCGACCGCCGTTTTCACCATGTGACGGAGCTCGTTTTCATCCTTCGGGGCCATGACGATCATGTGCGGCATGGACCGCAGATAGGCGTAATCGAACAGACCATGATGGGTGGGACCGTCGTCGCCGACCACGCCGCCCCGGTCGAGGGCGAAGACGACGTGGAGGTTCTGCAGGCACGTATCGAGAAGGATCTGGTCGTAGGCCCGCTGCAGGAACGTGGAATAAATGGCCACGACGGGAATAAAGCCCTCCGTGGCGAGAGCCGAGGCAAAGGTCACACCATGCTGCTCGGCGATCCCGACATCATAAAAGCGTTCCGGGTACAGGGCCGCGAAACGGTCGAGACCCGTTCCCTCGCACATGGCTGCCGTGATGGCGGCAATCTTTTTGTTCTCCCCGGCCAGATGAACAAGGGTGTCCCCAAAAACCTGGGTGTAGGTGGGCATGCCGTCGTTCCTTTGGAGGGGCTTCCCCGTTATCACGTCGAAGGCGGGGGTGCTGTGAAACTTTAACGGTTCCAGCTCGGCATAGCGGTAGCCCTTGCCCTTTTTCGTGATGACATGAACCAGGGTGGGGCCGTCCATTTCCTTGACGTTTTTCAGGTTTTTGATGAGCGGGTCCAGCCGGTGTCCTTCCAGGGGGCCGACATAGGTAAACCCGAGCTCTTCAAAAAGGGCTCCGGGAATGAAAAAGGTTTTCAGGGATTCCTCGGCATGCCTGGTGAATTTGAGCATCTGGGGGCCAAAGGAAGGGAAGGTGTTCAGGAAATGCTTGATTTCTCCCTTCAGTTTCATGACGGTCTGGCCGGTCATGACCCGGTTCAGGTAGGAGGACATGGCGCCCACATTCGGCGAGATGGACATCTCGTTGTCGTTGAGAATGATAATCAGGTTCTTGTTGCGGTCTCCCGACCAGTTCAATCCCTCGTAAGCCAGGCCGGATGTCATCGACCCGTCTCCAATGACGGCAATGACCTTGCAGGGCTCTTTTTTCAGACATCGTGCTTCGGCGATGCCGGATGCCGCGGAGATCGAGGTGCCGCTGTGGCCGACATCGAAAACGTCGAAAATGCTTTCCGCCCGTTTCGGGAATCCGCTGATGCCGTGCCGCTGGCGCAGGGTATGAAACCGGTCTTTCCGCCCCGTGACGATTTTGTGGGTGTAGGACTGATGTCCCACGTCCCAGATCAGCTTGTCATGCGGTGTGTCGAAGACATAATGAAGGGCCAGGGTCAGTTCAACAGCACCCAGGGAAGAGGCCAGGTGTCCCCCCGTTTTGGAAACGGTCGCAAGAATCCTGCTGCGGATCTCTTCTGCCAGGCGGGTGAGCTCGTCGATACTGAGCTTTCTTAGATCCTCCGGGAGATTCACGCGATCCAGCAGGGAGGTCTGATCCGTTTCAGAGGGGCTCTGTGACCCTGTCTCACGTTTCATTTCAATAATCGATGCCCCCATGATTTCTGCCGGTATTGCGGCGGTCTTTCATCTTTTAATCCGATGCCCAAGCGCTTAGAAATCCCGTTCTACGATGTGGCGGGCGATCCGGCGCAGGGGTTCCGCCTTCTCATCGAAAGAAACCAGGGCGGATAAAGCCTCGTCCAGAAGTTCCCTTCCTTTTTCGCGGGACGCTCCGATTCCGACCAGGGCCGGGTAAGTTGCCTTTCCCCTTTTGCTGTCCGTCCCCGTGCTTTTCCCGATTCGTTTTTCTTCTCCTTCGATATTCAGGATGTCGTCGGCGATCTGGAACGCGAGGCCGATTTGCGTTGCGTAATGGGTGAGGGCTTCGATTTCTGCAGGTTTGCCACCGGCCAGGACGGCGCCGGACCGGATGGCGGTGACGATCATGGCCCCGGTTTTCCGGGAATGAATGTAGTGAAGGGTGGCCATATCGACCTCTTTCCCTTCCGATTGAACGTCCATCACCTGGCCGCCCACCATACCGAAGAAACCGGCCGCCGCCGAAATATCATGAATCAGGTCAAGACGTTTTGCCGCGTCGATGTTGTTTAAATGGTCCGGATGCGTCAGGAGACCAAACGCCTCCGTCAGCAGGGCATCACCGGCCAGGATGGCGATGTTTTCGCCGAAGATCTTGTGATTGGTCAGAATTCCCCGCCGGTAATCGTCGTTGTCCAGGGCGGGAAGATCGTCGTGAATCAGGGAATAGGTGTGGATCATTTCCAGGGCGCAGGCCACCGGAAGGGCATCTTCGGCGTTTCCGCCGAGGGCCTCCGCCGCTGCCATGCACAGAATGGGGCGGAGCCGCTTGCCCCCCGCAAAAAGGCTGTAGCGAACGGCCTGAAAGATGATCGTCGGATAGGTGTGCTCCGGGGGGATGTATTCCCGGAGAGCCTTGTCGACTCTTTTTTTGCGGTCGCTCAGGTAACTGTCAAAATTCATAAAAAATCCTCTACTTCTTTAAATAATTATATCACCGTATCATGATACGGAATAGTCCGTCAGCATGGCCGTTCGAACGGGGAAAGGCCCGGTCGGATTAATCTTCTTCCGCAAAAGGAGCGGTGCTCCATTCTCCCTCGTGCTTCAGGAGGACCTCGACCCGTCTTTCCGCTTCGTCCAGTTTCTTTGCGCACAGCCGGGACAGCTTGATCCCCTCCTCGAAGGCCTTGAGGGAATCCTCCAGGGACAGGTCGCCATTTTCCATTTTTTTGACGATTTCTTCCAGCCTGTTCAGGTTGTCTTCAAATTTGTCTTTAGCCATGTTCTTCCGTTCCTTTCGGACGTTCGGACTCCAAATCCACGTTCGTGTCGTGCCCTGGAAAATACTCCAAAGTTCCCTGTTCCCGCCGTGTTTTTACCAAGGCGGTCAATTCACCCCTGGCGAGAACGATCGTCACATCTTCTCCCGCAGGAACCCGCATCGCTTCCCGGATGACTTCACCCGTTACCGTAC
>CAZIPU010000206.1:0-4121 GCA_964541005.1 uncultured Syntrophales bacterium
ATGAAAACCGAAAAAAAACTGATCTGGCAATACCATCCCATAAACATTGACCATTCGCCCATTCAGCCTCTGGCCGTCGCACTGGTCTGCCTGGTCTTCATCGGTCTCATTCTGGTCATGGGCATTATGGATATTCGCCGCATCGACAAAACCATCGGCGATTTTATTGAAAACCGCGGCACCAGCGTGGTCAGCGTGCTTCAAAGCCTGGCCGAAGAAAATCTGAACAATCTGATCAAGGCCTATCAGCACGGCAACCCGGACTCCCTGGACGGTTCTCAGCAGCGGCTCAACAAGGCCCTCGTCGGGATGGGAAAGGGGATCGATGAACTCTGGAAGGAAAACAAGCTCACCACCGCTTATCTGCAAAAATTTGTTACGGAACAGGGGCTCTGGTATGTGGGGGTAATCGACCGGGAAGGACGAATCATTTTCGAGAGCAGCCGCATCGAACTGGACATCCGCAGCCCGGAGATTGCCACCGGGGAAAAAATTGTGCATCCTTTCCTGGATTTCCGGCTTTTTGCGCAATACGCAAAAGAAAAGAAAATCGGGTTCATCGCATTGGACCGGAAAGACGGCAGCGGAACGATCATTATCGCCCTTGACCGTGACGGTCTCCGTTACTGGGGTACCCGGGTGTCGATCGAACAGGCCGTGGAGGAATCCGGCGGCGCCCACGGACTCGGCCTGATTTACATGACCGCGATCGACAAAACCGGCAAACGCTACGCTCAGACAGGACGTGTCCCGCAAAAATGGCATCCGGCCGACATGCCCCAGAAGGAAATCCTTGCCGGCCGCCAGGGTCTGACCAGCCGAAAGGTTTCCTATCAGGGCAAGCAGATTCTGGATATCGCCTCGCCGTTGAGATTGAACGGGGACGTCATCGGCATCGTCCGTCTCGGCCTGGACCGGGGCAACGCAGACAGGCTCATCGAGGAAAATACCCGGAATATGTTCATTTTCATGATCCTGATCGTGATCATCGCCCTTTTGTCCATGTGGCTCCTGTACAGGAATCAGAAAACGCACTTAGCCGGCATCGTGGAAATGGAACGGCAACTGGAAAAGGCGGAAAGACTGTCGGCACTCGGACAGCTTGCCGCCGGAGTTGCCCATGAAATCCGCAACCCCCTGAACGCCATCAGCATGGCCAGTCAAAGGCTGAAAAGAAACTTCAGCCCCTCCGACCCGGAAAAAGTCGAGGACTTTCAGACCCTGACCGGAGTCATTCGGGACGAAATCAGGCGATTGAACGCGATCATCGAGGAATTTCTCTCCTTCTCCAAGAGCCGCCGCCTGGAACTGCGGGAATACCCCATTGCCACCGTTATCCAGAAAATCATTTACCTGGTCCGGGAGGAAGCACAGGAAAAGGGGATCACCATCCATGCACAACTTCCCGACGATACCCTTCTTATCCCCATGGATATGGACAAACTCCAGCAGGCTCTGCTGAACATCATTAAAAACGCCATGGAGTCCATCGAAAAAGAAGGAGAAATCACCATCACCGCGGCGATGGATGAAAAAAACCTCTTCAGAATCGCCATTACCGACACCGGCTGCGGCATGACCCGGGAAGAAGTGGAAAAAATCTTCAATCCCGAATATACCACCAAGGAAAAGGGGTTGGGATTGGGCCTGGCCCTGGCCCATGAAATGATCCATGGCCATGGGGGGGAAATTCGGGTCTGGAGTCAAAAGAACAAGGGCACAACGTTTGAAATCTTTCTGATGAAAGCCAGAGGGCAGGGAAAAACAAAAATCACGGAAACGGAAGAAAAGTAAGATGAAAAAGCTGAATATCTTGGTTGTCGAAGACGGGAAATCACAACGGGAAATGCTGCGGGACTTCCTCAAGAGCGAAGGACACGACGTCATGGAAGCGGCGGACGGCGAAACGGCCCTCCAGTACGTCTGCAATCATCACTTCGATCTTCTCCTTTTGGACTACCGGATGCCCGGTATGGATGGGATGGAGGTGCTCAAAGACGTCAAAGCGATCAACCCCGAAATCGACGTGGTCATCATCACGGCCCACGGCACGATTGAAACGGCGGTGGAAGCCATGAAAGCGGGCGCCCTGGACTACATCATGAAACCCCTGGAATTCGACGAACTGCTGATCCTCGTCGACCGGATCGCCGAACGGCGAAACATCATCCGGGAAAACGAAATGCTCCGCCAGGAATTGCGGGAAAAGGGCATCACCACCGATCAGATCATCTACCGCAGTGCCCAGATGCAGGAACTCATCAATATGGCGGGCCGCGTCGCCAACAGCCGCGCCACGGTGCTGCTCCAGGGCGAAAGCGGAACCGGGAAGGAACTGTTCGCCCGTTTGATCCACCAGTTGAGTCCGCGATCCGGCAAACCCATTATCACGGTCAACTGCAATGCCCTTTCAGAAAACCTGCTGGAAAGCGAACTTTTCGGACACGAAAAAGGTTCTTTCACCGGGGCCGGGACAAGAAGAATCGGACGGTTCGAGGAAGCGGAAGGGGGAACGCTGTTTCTCGATGAAATCGGCGAAATCACATCCCCCGTTCAGGTCAAACTCCTGCGCTTTCTCCAGGAACGCGAATTCCAGCGGGTCGGCGGCAATCAAACCATTCATGCCGATGTCCGGGTGATCAGCGCAACCAATCGTGACCTTGAAGCCCGGGTCCGGGAAGGTTTCTTCCGGGAAGACCTTTTTTACCGGCTGAATGTTGTGGTCATGAATATTCCTCCTTTGCGGGAAAGAAAAGACGACATACCACCCCTGATCGAATATTTTCTAAAACGCTTCACCGCCGATAATGGAAAGAAAATCGACGGCCTCAGCAGCGAAGCCCGGGACCTCCTTTTGAAATACGGCTACCCCGGCAACGTTCGGGAGTTGGAAAACATTATCGAACGCGCCGTGGTGATCGCCCGCGAGGAAACGATTTCCGTCGCAGACCTGCCCTTCCACCCAGGCTCACAGGGTGAAGAAGACCTGGAAACGGGGCTCCTGAAGAAATCACTGGAAGATATCGAAAGAAAATTGATCCAGAACGCCATGGATGATGCCGGAAACAACCAGAGCCGGGCCGCCGAAATCCTCGGTATCAGCGAGCGGATGCTGCGGTACAAGCTGAAAAAGCTGGGGCTGAAGGAATAACGATTTCGTAAAGAAGTCACAAACTTTTTTATCTTGTCATCCTGAGCGGGAGCGAAGGATCTATTTCCCAGGAGATTCTTCGTCGCGGACGCTTCTCAGCATGACAAACAGGGAATGGACTTTTTGCAAAGCCACCAGGAATAATCCGACTTACTCAATCCGCTCAGGATCGCCACGATCGTTTCTTCCCCCTCAAGGGTGAGGCCGGATGGAAGATGGTTTTCTGGTCATACCGGACCTGATCCGGGACCCATTCGCAGAGCATGACTTCCCTTGCATGGATTCCGGTTCGCGCTATGCCTGCCCGGAATGACTCAAGCTGATTGTTTATCTACAGCCACCTGTTCTTCCGGAACAGCTTCAGCATGACAAGGGCAACGGCGATCATCACCCCCCAAGCCATGAAGTATCCCCACCGCCACCGCAGCTCCGGCATATAGTCGAAGTTCATGCCGTAAACACCTGCGAGAAAGGTCAGGGGGATGAAAATCGTCGCAATGATCGTGAGAACCTTCATGATTTCATTCATGCGGTTGCTCAGGCTGGAAAGATAAACATCAAGCATCCCCGAAAGGGTATCCCGGTAGCTTTCAATCGTGTCCATGACCTGAATGGTGTGGTCATAGACGTCACGGAGATAGATGTTCGTCGCTTCCGCGATCAGGGACGACTCGCTCCGTTCCAGGGCGGCCACGGCTTCCCGCAGGGGCCATACGGCTTTGCGCAGGATCGTCATATTTCGCTTCAGGTATTGGATCCGTGTCATGACGGCCGCTCCGGGACGGTTGACCAGACTTTCTTCGCAGGCGTCAATTTCTTCACCCATATCTTCCAGGACCAGGAAATACGAATCAACCACCGCATCGAGGATGGCATGGGCCAGATAATCCGCGCCCGCCTTCCGGATTCTCCCTTTATTCTGGCGGATACGTTCCCGGATGGGTGCCAGGAGGTTGCTTTCTTTCTCCTG
>CAZIPU010000207.1:0-4096 GCA_964541005.1 uncultured Syntrophales bacterium
TCGATTGGGGTATATTAGAGGACATGCATTTTTAATGCAACTGTCTTGTATCCTTTTTCAGCTGTTCGGCTGTTGACGGCCTCATCCTTGACTGATGCTGCCGGCGCGTAAAGGTGTTCACCATGATGTGCAGGATGCCTGTAAAAAAATATCCATGTACACGATATTTCTATGGTATGTAAACTGTGAAATTGAATGACGGGCGAAAGGAATGTGAGGGCATCGTTATGCCGGATTTTTCCGGAGCAACGGGTGACGGGTGCAAAAACGGCCGGAGATAAAGGAGGATGCAATGGTACACTATCGGGAACTGGGGCTTGTCAATACGCGAGAGCTTTTCCAGCGGGCCATGGATGGCCGGTATGCCATACCGGCATTCAATTTCAATAATCTTGAGCAGTTGCAGGCCATTATCACCGCCTCCGTCGAAACATGCTCGCCGGTCATCCTGCAGGTTTCAAAAGGGGCGCGGCAGTACGCAAACCAGACCCTGCTGCGTTACCTGGCCAAGGGAGCGGTTGAAATGGCCCGGGAGATGGGGGGCGCCATTCCCATCGTCCTGCATCTGGATCATGGCGATTCTTTTGATCTGGTCCGTTCCTGTATCGAAACGGGATTTTCTTCCGTCATGATCGACGGAAGCCATCTCTCGTATGAAGACAATGTCGCATTGACGCAACTCGTGGTTGAGTATGCCCACAAGTATGATGTGACCGTCGAGGGGGAGTTGGGTGTTCTGGCGGGCATCGAGGATGAAGTGGCTTCGGCACGCAGCCATTATACCCGTCCCGAGGAGGTCCAGGATTTTGTCGGCCGTACCGGTGTCGATTCCCTGGCCATTTCCATCGGAACCTCGCATGGAGCCTATAAATTCAAGATCAGGGATGGGGAAAAGATTCCTCCGCTCCGGTTCGACATTCTGGAAGAGGTAGAACGCCGGATTCCCGGCTTTCCCATCGTGCTGCACGGGGCTTCTTCGGTTCCCCGGGAGGTTGTCGACGAAATCAACCGTTATGGCGGGAAACTGGAAGACACGGCCGGTATTCCGGAAGAACAGCTGCGCCGGGCGGCGGAATCAGCCGTCTGCAAGATCAACATCGATTCGGACGGGCGCCTGGCGTTAACGGCAGCAATCCGGAAGATCTTTTTTGAAAAGCCGGAAGAATTCGATCCGCGGAAATACCTGGGGCCGGCTCGCGATGCCCTGATTGCGCTCTACAGGCACAAAATCATGCACGTCCTGGGCAGTGCCGGCAGGGCTTTTCCCCCCACCTGATCGATTCGGAGATTCATCGGACGGGAAAGGCTATTCGGAGAACATTACCGGGTTTCCTGAAGATGGGGTTCTACGAAGATCTTCATCCTGCCGCCGCAGACGTCGCCGCCCTTGGTACCCAGATCGTCCGTCAGGTCGACTTCGATGACTTCCGGCCTTTTCTCCGTCAGAAGGCAGCGGAAGGCGGCGCTCCGGACCTGGTTTTCCCCGCAACCGCCCCCGACGGAACCGTAGGTCGATCCGTCGGCGAAGATGAGCATCTTGGCGCCCACTTCCCGGGGGGTCGATCCCCTGGTTTCGATGATCGTGGCCAGGCAAACGGGGGTTCCCTGTTCCGTCACTTCTTCCAGTTTTGCGAAAATTTCCCGATCGGTCATAATCCCACTCCTACTGCTTGACGAAGTAAACGTGCCTGTTCAGGTCCCTTTTTCCGGACGCAGATCAGTTCGCCCACGATGGATGCTGCGATTTCTTCGGGTGATTCCGCCCCGATGGGCAGGCCGATGGGAGTGAAAAGACGATCAAGACGGTCTTTCCGGATTCCCTGTTTCGCCAGCATTTCAACCACAAAACGCACGCGCCTCGAACTGCCGATCAAGCCGACATAGGCCGCCTCTCCTTCTTTTGTGAGGATTTCCTGGAGGCATTCCGCATCATGTTCATGACCCCTGGTGATGACCACGCAGTAAGTCGTGGAACTGACGGGAATCCGGCGGAGGGCCGGAACAAAATCCTCGGCAATGACTTCGCATCCCGGAAATCTGGAAGGATGGGCAAAATCGGGCCGGTCGTCGACAACGACCACATAAAAGCCCACATCGCGGGCAAACCGGGCCAGGGGAACGGCAATATGCCCCGCCCCGCAGACCAGGAGTTTGACATCGGACATGATAACGTCAAAAAAAATTTTCACTTCCCCGGGGCATTCAACCAGTTTCTTTTTCCTCTCGCTGAAAGCCAGGTGCGCCTGGGAACGGGCCTCCTCCGCCAGATCCGTTTCCGAAAGGGGGCCTTCCATACGGCCGTTTGGTAAAATGATGGTTTGCGAACCGGGGGGCAGGGCGGTCAGGGGCGATTCAATGACCGTTGCCAAGCAGATTATTTCGTCCCGGGACAGGAGCTCATTGATCCGTTTATGAATTCCCAAGAGACCCTCCTTCGATGGTTGCATAATCCTGGTTTCCGGTATCCGTCCGCTGTTTCGATGATCTTTTTCAGGATGATCAAGCTGTCTGCTCTGGAGCGAAAGTATAGGAAAAGGTCCATGTTATGTCAAGAGAACGTATTATAAAAAATCGACAGGAAATAGAAGGTGCCAATCCGTTGCTCATTTGTGTTCTCAAAGAGTTGTTACGGAGATTTTATCTCAATCTCCCCGGTATCACCGGCGTCAAAGCGGACAACGGATTTACGGTGAAACAGGACATTTCTGCTTATTGACAACACGTCAACCGGATGCTATTTCCTTTCTGAAATTAAATGATTGAGTCCGCAACAGAGTCAGATGCAGGGGAAAAACCTCTGAAAATGGGGATATGGCAGACAGACCGGAATCATCAAACGACTCATCAACAGGAGGAAAAGACATGGATGCGACGGAAACGAAGAAACAAATTGCGGATTATCTGAGTTCACACAACATCATGACCCTGGCTACGGTTTCACCCGAGGGGACGCCCACAGTTCGGACGCTTGAGTATGCATCGGATGGCGCCACCGTCTATTTTGCCACGTTCAACAGTTCGAGGAAGGTCGAGCATATCCGAAAGAACCCGCGTGTGGCCTTTGCGGTGGATGAGGATTACCCCGACTGGATGACGATTCTGGGGGTGAAGGTTGAGGGGGTGGCGACAGTCCTGACAGATCCCGCTTCCGTCGGCCGGGCTGCCCAGGTTTATATGGCGAAGTTTCCTTTCGTGGCCAATTTCCCGCCGAATCCGGACCTGATTTTTGTCAAAGTCGAGCCGGTAACGGGATATTTTCTTGATTATTCAAAGGGCTTTTCTCACACGGATACGGTGACGTTTTAGTCATTCAAGGTTTTCATGAGGGCGGGCGGCCGTGATCTGCCCCGCCCTCCATAATCTTTTTGCCGGTTGGGAAGGGCTGTCAATCCCATGGCCGAACGCACGGAACCATCTTTATCCATCGGACCGGAGGATGCGCGGAACTACCGAAGCACACTTCACCTTCCGGACGGCTGTCTGCTGCAGATCAGAAGCATAAGACCTGATGACAAGGCGGCCCTGGCAGAAGCTTTCGGCCGGTTGAGCCGGGCATCTGTTCATTTCCGATTCCTCGTCGACAAGAAAGACCTGACGGATACCGAACTGGCATACCTCACCGAAGTGGATTTTGTCCGTCATGTGTCCCTCGTGGCCGTTCTTTCCAATCTGAATCCGGAGAAGATCGTCGGCATCGCCCGCTATATCCTGATCAATCAGGAACCTGCCGATCTCATGGCGGAATTTGCCCTCGTTGTCGTGGATCAATACCAGGCACGGGGAATCGGGACGGCCCTGCTGAAGCATCTCGCAAAGATTGCCCGAAATGCCGGTGTCAGGACGTTCGAAGCGCTTGTGCTGCGGGAGAATACGCATATACGCGAGCTTTTCGAACATTGCGGCTTTCGGACGCATGGCGAAGTCAACGGGGAGATGCTGAAGATGATTCTGAACATCGACACACCTCAGCTGCAGGGGTAGTCCGTTCGTTTGCTGTCCCGTCAATCGGGATGAATCCATAAATCGTCGCAAAATGCTCGATTTGTCATCCTGAGCGAATGCGAAAGATCTAATATTATGTGATATTCTTTGCCGC
>CAZIPU010000208.1:0-4050 GCA_964541005.1 uncultured Syntrophales bacterium
CTGATCGCACCGTTATAAAATTTGATGGAATAATCGGCCCCCGAATAGAGCGTGAGGAACAGGGCGACATAAAGAACGACGATGCCGACGGCATGGGCATCGAGGCCGAAAATAGGGTAATGGATCATCAGGGCGGATACGGCGATGATCTGGCAGAGGGTTTTCTGCTTTCCCAGACTGCTGGCGTCAATGACCACCCCTTCCGACGAAGCGATGCTGCGCATGCCGTCCACGACAAAATCCCGAATGATGATGATGGCAACCATCCAGGCGGGGATACGTCCGATCGGAATCATGAGAATCATGGCCGTATTGACGATGATCTTATCGGCCACGGGATCGAGAAACTTGCCCATGGTGGTCACGATCTGGTATTTTCTGGCGATGTAGCCGTCCAGGAGGTCCGTGAAAGCTGCGCAGATAAAAATCAGGGCGAGGATGAAGCTCCACATTTCGCCGGGTGACGTAAGCAGAAAAAACAGAACCGGAATAACCCCGATCCGCAACAGGGTGATTGCGTTCGGAAGGTTAATCGTTTCATTTTCCGGTGAAACCAGCGGTACCCGGTCAAACGTTCTTTTAAGATAGTCGATCATCGCGGAGATCCCTATTTTTTATTTCTGTGGCACCTTTTTCCAGTCTTCCAGAAAAAGGCTGATTCCCTTGTCCGTCAGGGGATGCTGAGCCAACTGGGTAATGACCTTGAAGGGGATGGTGGCGATGTCCGCACCCATCATGGCCGCCGCAAGAACATGCCGGGGATGCCGGATACTGGCGACGATCACTTCCGTCGAAAAATCGTAGTTGTCGAAGATCTGGATGATCTGTTCGCACAACTCCATCCCGTCGTGGGCCACATCGTCCAGCCGCCCCACAAAGGGGCTCACATACGCCGCACCGGCTTTCGCCGCCATCAACGCCTGCAGGGGTGAAAAAATCAGGGTCTGGTTGACGGGAATCCCCTCTTCGTAAAGAACCTTCGTCGCCTTCAGGCCTTCCGTAGTCATGGGAATCTTAATGACCACCTGGTTTCCCAGCTTGGCCAGCTTTTTCGCTTCGGTCACCATTCCTTTTGCTTCCAGGCTGATGACTTCCAGGCTTACGGGCCCTTCCACAATCTTAAGTATTTCTTTAACTACTTCGTCGAACTTCCTATTTTCCTTGGCAACCAGCGACGGATTAGTGGTTACGCCGTCAACCATGCCCAGGCTGATTCCTTCTTTGATTTCTTTGATGTTCGCCGTATCGATAAAAAATTTCATATGTCCTCCTGTCCGGTATCACTCCTGTATTTTTCAAAACATTTCTGACTGCAGAAATAAACGGTCTTTCCGTTTTTCTCCGCCACTTTCCCATAGACACTGTTTAAGGGGATGTAGGTATGACACACGGGATCTTCAACCAGATCCACCCCCTTGACTTCTTTCTTGCGAAGCACTTTCGGTTTCCCCTGCCTCGGCGGGTTTTGCAGGAACCGGAAAATCCGATATCCAAGGTATAAAACCACCGCGATAATAATCAGTTTAACCATAATATTCCATAAAAGCCTGGTTTGACGAAACCGTAAAAAGTTGCGAAATTCCGGCCATGCGTTCATGCCGGCCCCCGGAGGCTGTGTCGCAACGGGCATTTTTATCATTTCGACTGCAGGGAGAAATCTTTAAGTTAAGTTATCACAAAATATTAAGATTTTTCGCGTTCGCTCAAAATGACCGTTGCGTAATTATGTCAAAGTTTTCCCGACCCGGCATTCATATCACAGAGAGACCGGATCGGCAAACCGTTCCACCGCGCTGTTGTCCGAGCAGCGATCGAGGAGCCCCTTCATGGAAACGCCGAATGCAGGATGAATCACGTAAGAGGCGATATCATTCATCGGAACGAGGACAAACCGCCGCTTGTGAAGTTCGGGATGGGGAATGATCAGCCGGTCTTCATCGTACACAATATCCTGATTAAAAAGCAGGATATCGAGGTCAATGACTCGCGGCCCCTTTTTCACGGTTCTGACCCGTCCCATGACCTTTTCCACGCCCTGAAGGACGTCAAGTAGGGCCAGGGGGGAAAAAGTCGTCCTGATTTCGAGCACGGCATTGATAAACCGGTCCGTTCCCGGCGGTGTGCCGACAGGCTCGGTCCGGTAAAAAGGCGAACATTGAACCACTTTAATCCCGTCTGTGCCGATCAGCCGCTGAATCGCTTCGAGGCATCGCTCGTAGGGGGAATTCTGATTCGACCCCAGGCCCAGATGCACGACTTTGCCCCATTCTTCCATAGCTCTTTATCTGCGTCCCCGCGGAAATGGAAAATAATTCCAGCGCCTGCTTAGGATGCCTTCAGACGCCAGTCCGTCAGACCCAGGACATCCTGCATATCATAGAGGCCGTTTTGCTGGTCTACGACCCATTTTCCCGCTCTGACGGCGCCTTTGGCGAAATTATCCCGGCTGTGGGCGCGATGGATGATTTCAAGCCGTTCACCGATACCTCCGAACATGACCGTATGTTCACCCACGATATCTCCGGCCCGGACCGTCTGGATGCCGATTTCCTTCCGGGTTCGCTCGCCGATCAGCCCTTTCCGCGTATAAACACCGGTTTCCGCGAGGTCCCTGCCGAGGGTATCCGCGATGATCTCGGCCATTCGCATGGCGGTTCCGCTGGGAGCGTCTTTCTTCAACCGGTGATGCGCTTCGACAATTTCAACGTCGTAATCGTCCCCGAGGATGTTGGCGACGGAGGCGATGATCTTGAACATGATATTGACGCCGACGCTCATATTGGGAGAAAGGACGCACCTGGCGCCCTGCGACAGCTCCCTGATTCTTCGAATCTCGTCTTCCGTGAAACCCGTGCTGCCGATGACGATCGCTTTATTGTGGCCGGCGGCTATCTCGAAATTCCGGATCGATGCCTCATGATTGGTAAAATCAATCACCACATCCGCCTTGTCGATGCATTTCAGAAGGTCGCTTTCAACAATGACGTATGTCCTGCCCGTCCCGAGGGTCGCGCCCACGTCGGAACCGACCAGGGGATGCCCCTTCTGCTCGACCGCACCGACGACTTCGATTCCTTCCGTTTCGGCCACCAGGCTGAGAATTCTGCCGCCCATCCTGCCGCCGACTCCGGTCACAACTGCCTTGACCATTTCCCGCTCCTTGAATCCTATGAAATGAGACCGTAGCCGGTCATCGCTTTTTTCAGCCTGTCATAACTGCCCTGGGTCAGTTTACACAGGGGCAACCTCAGTTCGTATTCAATCATGCCCATCATCGACAGGGCCGCCTTGATCGGGACGGGGTTCGTCTCGATAAACAGGGAATCGATCAGGGGGATCATCTTGTAATGCAGCTTTTTTGCCTTTTCGAGATCGCCGGCCTCGAATGCTTTGATCATGGCCGCCATATCGGCGGGCGCAATATTGGATATCACGGATACAACGCCCTTCCCGCCCAAAGCCAGCAGCGGCAGCGTAAAGGCATCGTCGCCGGAAAGAACGTCGAAACCGGGATCGCAGAGGCCGATGATGTCGCTCATCTGCTTGATGGATCCGCCCGCCTCTTTTACGCCGACGATATTGGGAATCTGCGCCAGCTTTGCCAGGGTGTCCGGATTCAGGTTCACACCCGTTCTTCCGGGAATGTTGTAAACGACCACCGGGATCGGCACCTCTTCGGCAATGGCTTTATAATGCTGATACAACCCTTCCTGGGTCGGCTTGTTGTAATAGGGACACACGATCAGGGCCCCGTCCGCTCCCGCCTCGTAAGCGTGCTTCGTCAGGCGCAGGGCTTCCGCCGTGCTGTTCGATCCGGTCCCCGCGATGACGGGGATCCTTTTCTTCGCGGCATCGATGGTTATTTCGATGACCCGGTCGTGTTCTTCATGAGACAGCGTGGCGGACTCGCCCGTGGTGCCGCAGGGCACAATGCCGGATGTGCCGTTTTCGATCTGAAATTCGATCAGTTTCCGCAACGCCTCTTCATCGACCTCACCATTCTTGAAAGGCGTAATAATGGCGACAATTGCTCCCTTAAACATAAAGCCC
>CAZIPU010000209.1:0-3974 GCA_964541005.1 uncultured Syntrophales bacterium
CTTCCCGGACACCCAGTTCGGCAAGGGCTTTGAAGTGCAAAAGATGGGGCACGAGATGCGGGGGCGTAAAGTTGTCCGATTCCTGGCCGTGCCTGGCGATGAAGACCATATCTTCACCGGTGCAGACCTCGATTTGCCCGGAATCGTAATGGAATCGTTCTTTCCTCAGATGATCGAACAGGCCCAGACCTGAAAGAGGCATGGTGCCGGAGATGATACCCAATGAATCCATACGCTGCTCCCTGTTTTTTGCATTGCTTAACATGACACCGGCGATTCTGTCAAAAGCGCGTTAGGTCGCGTCGAACAAATAGGGTTTGACTTCGCCGCAAAAACTATGTCATAAGTCCGAATTATAAAAGCAGAACTCGGTACGGAGGAATGTAAATGGCTGATGAGAAGACGCTGGTTCAAGTGACGGACGATAACTTCGAAGATGTGATCCTGAAATCGGAGAAACCTGTGCTTGTCGATTTCTGGGCAACCTGGTGCGGTCCCTGCCGTGCCCTGGGGCCCATTGTTGATGAAGTGGCCGATGCCTTCCAGGGGCAGGTCACGTTTTCAAAACTCAATATTGACGATAATCCGAATGTAACGGCCAAGTACGGTGTGATGAGTATTCCCACCCTGATTCTTTTTAAAGAGGGGAAGGCGATCGAACGATTGGTGGGGCTGGTTCCAAAGGAGCGTCTGGAAGAATTTGTGAAGAAGGCGTTATAAATGAGTAAAGCAGGAATAGATATGAAACGATGTATCTTTTTTCTAATCGGTATCGCAATGTTGATCGCCATGACCGGTTGTGCCTTTATGAAGGATAAAAGCATGGTCCGTGGCACCCCCCAGGGTTTGTATCAGCAGGGAAGCGAGCTGTATCAGAAGAAGAAATATGAAAAGGCGATTACCATTTTCCAGAGACTGAAGGACGAGTATCCCCTTGAGGATATTGCCGTCCTGGCCGAAATCGGCATTGCCGACGCTCATTACAGCGATAAGGCATACCCGGAGGCTTATCTCGCCTATGATGAATTCGTCAATCGTCATCCCACCGATGAAAATGTACCCTATGCCCTGTATCAGATGGGAATGTGCCGGTATAAAATGACCGATACCATCGATCGTGATCAAACCGAAACATGGAAAGCCAAAGCCGATTTTGAACGCCTGATTTCCCGGTACCCCAAGAGCCCGTTTGCGGTCATGGGTGAAAAAATGCTCACGGACGTGAAGAGAATGCTGGCTGAAAATGAGTTTTACGTCGGTCAGTTTTACTTCAAACAGAAGCGATACAAAGCGGCCCTGAAACGATTCGAACTGATTTCCCGCGATTTTCCCAATGTCGGGCTGGATTACAAGGTCAAGTATTACATTACGGAAACCCGTCGCATGATTACGCAGGAACAGTTGAACAGCACGGAGCATTCGCAGAAGATCGACCAGGTGCCCAACCTGTAACCTTGTAATTAGTCCGTTTTGTGTACAAAAGCGATGATCCGGTCAACGCTGTCGTCGAGTTTTCCGGATGTATCCAGTAAAAGATGCACCGAAGTTGGAAATTCGGAAATTGCATCAAAGTCTTCTTTTTGCGCGTCAAGAATTTCAGTCCGGCCGTCGGATGCCTCGTTTTGATCCTTAATTCTCTCAATCAGTCTCTTCCGGATGCAATCGTCCGGACAGACGCATTCAATCACGAAGAAACCCGACTTCAATTCATCGGCGAGATTGCCTGCGGCATGCCGGTGGTCCTTTCTTTTGAAGGACGCATCGATAATGACCGACTTTCCTGTTTTCAAGATGCCTTTCGCCTGTTCCAGTGATTTTTGATAGACGAGCTCGGTGATTTTGTCGCTGTAAATTCCCTGACCGAAGTCGTCCAGTTTCCGTTCCCGGGGGTCCATATTGCAGAGTTCCTTCCGAACCACATCCATCCGGATCACCGACGCCCCGGTCATGCGGGAAAGTTCGCGGGCAACAACGCTTTTGCCGCTTCCCATCAACCCCGCCATGATGACGAGGGTGGGTTTTGTGAAACGGGCGGCATAGGAGAATGCCAGATCAAAGTATCTGGATGCGGTTTCCGTAACCACCGTCCGTTCCTCCGGGCTGATCTGCGGCTCGTGAAGGCGGAATCCGGTTACCTTTCCGCGCACGAAGGCGTAGTAGCATTTGTAGAAGTGGACCAGGAAGGGGATTTCGATATCACCGGATTCGGCGACGTAGGCTTCGACAAACCGTTCGGACAATTCTGCATACCCGTTAAAGTCCAGATCCATGGCGAGAAAGGAGACTTCCGCCGCAACATCGCCGTAACGGAAACGTTCATTGAATTCTATGCAGTCGAAAATGATGATATCGCTGCCGGAAATAACGATGTGTTCCAGGTGCAGATCGCCATGGCAGTCGCGTATCCGGTGCTCAAGGACGCGTTTGCGAAAAAGGTCCGCATGAATTTCCAGGAATCGGCGAGCAAACGACCTGATGAAGGCGTGCCGGGCGGCGGATAGGGTGATACCGACAAAAGGCTCCGTCTGTGAGAAATTCTCTTCATGATTGCGGCGGACCGTTTCGATGCCTCCGGTTTCATCGATCTGCCCGCCCGTTTCGGCTTCACGATGGAAAAGGGCGAGCTTTTTCGCGATGTCCGCCATGACGCCTGAATTGAAATCCTGCCGTGGAAGTAGTTTCTTGAGCATTTTATCCGAGGGAATTTTTTTCATGTGGACGGCATATTCCAGAGGGGTTGCTCCACCGCCCAGGACCATCCTGCCCTCCTGGTCGAGGCCGATCCCGGTCACGCCCAGGTAGATCTCAGGCGCCAGGCGGCTGTTCAGTCTGACCTCTTCTTCGCAGTAAAATCGTCGTTTTTCCAGGGTGGTAAAATCGAGGAACCCGAAATTGACGGCCTTCTTGACTTTGTAGACGTCGTCGCCGGCAATAAAAACCCAGGAGATATGCGTTTCGATTCGTTCAACGTGATGTGGTAAGTCGGGGTAAAATGAGGGGGCCGACATGGCTTCTGACACGGCGCTTTGATTCATGGTGAATATCCTCGGAATGAACGTAATGGAGTCAGGAATGTAATGGATCGGAGCGATTCAATCAAGCTGAAATTAATGATTGAACAGGAAAAAGGGATCTGTTAGGTTAACCCGTCGGGAGGACAGGATTTTCTGAATCCCGGCCAAAACGTTTTGATCAACCCGTTTAAGGAAAAAGCCTTTGTGCTGAAAAAGTAACTGAGCATGACCTGAAATCGCGTGATGATCATCAAGATGACGTTAAAGAGAAAAAAGAAGAGGAGCTGACATGTTCAAAGGATGGCCGGAACCGGTAAAGCTGCAAAATAAAATAAGAATGGGTTTGATCATCCTGTTTCTGGTGGCCGTTGCCGTCTTTTTCGAACTGGCGTGGTTGATTACGGACTGGTTCTGGTTTCAGGAAGTAGGTTACGAAGGGGTGTTCTGGACCACGCTGCTGGCGAAATGGACGGTAGGGGGGATTGTCGGGGTACTTTTTCTCATATTGTTTGGTGGAAATCTCTATCTGGCGGAGCGCTTCGGGAAAAGAAACAGCTATGCCGAACTCATGGGCATGCAGATCCCTTCGCTTCGCTCGTTTGGTGATAAAACACTTTTCCCGCTGATCGGGGTGATATCCATCGTGTTGGCCCTATTTATGGGGATGAGCGCATCCACCCAGTGGCAGGAATATCTCCTGTTTCTTAAAGGGCTTCATTTCGGTCTTCCGGATCCCCTTTATCAAAAGGATATTGGATTTTACGTCTTTAAACTGCCCTTCCTGATCAGTATCTATCAATGGCTGTCTTTTACAGCCGTCCTGATCATCATCGGCACCGGCCTGCTGTATTTCGTAAGAGGCGCCTTCCTGTTCATACCGCCCAGGACCTGGAATGTATCCGCCCCGGTACGCAAACATATTCTGATCCTGTTTTCGTGTTTCTTTTTTATCGGCATGCT
>CAZIPU010000210.1:0-3880 GCA_964541005.1 uncultured Syntrophales bacterium
TGGTCGATTCCGTCATCACTTACCTCTCCCAGGCCTACTACGGCGACCTGCTGGCGATTGACGTGACGGTGGCGGATCTCAACAAATACGGTTTCGACCTTCTTTACCGGATCACGAACGTCCGGACGGAAAAAGAAGTGGCCCGGGCCAAGACGGGCATGCTCTGTTTCGACTATGCGAAAGGCAGAGTGGTCTCCGTACCTCAGGCCTTCAAGAATATCGCGTCCACCCCATCGACACCGCCGGCGGGAAAACGATCGTAACCCTTTCCCATACGCGGTCACAAAACGATTCACCCTTTCTTCCTGAAAGCGGTTTATCCGAAAGGAGGAGCAGGTCATGGACTTTGATGCACTGATGGATGTGGTCAAAAACCGCCGAAGCGTCCGGGTGTTCAAAAAGGACCCCGTTCCCGACGAGATCCTGGAGAAAATCTTCGCCGCGGCGGCGCTTGCCCCCACAGGGAACAACACCCAGCCCATGGAGATTGTCGTGGTCAGGGACAGGGCAATCATGCATGAAATCGAAACGATCATCGGCGAATTTTTCCTGCCGCCGATGACACAGCGCTTCGATGCCCCTTTGATGCTTGCCGTTCTGGGGGACCCCCGGCTCTGTGACGGGTACCCGCAGGGATTCGTCCGGGAGGGGATTCTGCATTCCAGCCTCTGCCTGGCCGTCGAAAACATGTTCCTCGCCATTGCCGCACTGGGCCTGGGCAGCGTATGGAAGGAAGTGCCCCCGTCGGCCGCCGTCCGGATCAAGGCGCTGCTGAAGATTCCCCAGGTGTTCGTACTGAAAACCATCTTGCCCGTGGGATTTCCCGCAAAGGGGCATCGCGAAAAAAGACCCAAGAGAAAAATTCCCGTCCATCACAACACTTACCACGTTGCGAAATTCAAAAGTAACGAGGATGTCGATAAAATCATGAGGAGGTACTGCCGCGTCAAGGAACTCGGCAAGATACGGGCCCTTTAACGCGGAACGGGAAAACCGATAGAGGAAAGATTCAAATGGACGAAATGCGGGCATTCCAGTTGATCGATGAAATCGACACGAACCTGACCGGAATATTGCAGAACCATTTTTTCAACCCCGAACTCTTCACCACCCTGGACAACACGGATGCCGGACGCCGTGAAATCGACGCTGCCCGGTGGAAAATCAGCGAAACGGTATGGCTCCGGCTGCAGGGTATCGCAAGTTCCGTTTATTCGGGGAACCTGAGACGGGGGGACGTTTCGGGCTTATACGACGTGGTTTCCCGCCTGGGAATCCACCAGACAAAGGTCATGATCATGCTCCTGGGCTTTAAACAGTCCGGGAGCAAAGACCGGGAGCTGGAAATCATTTTCGTCCGGAGTTTTGCCACGTCCGTCATGGCCAACATCCTGGCCCTGCAAATGGGTTTCCGGGAAGCATCCGCTCAACGGGCGGAGTTGGGCGGCCTTTTTCTGGATATCGGCCGACAGATGATGATGTTGTACAGAAAGGCAAATCTTCCCGGTTCTTCCGAGATCGACGACGCCTTTATCAAAACCTACCACCCCTATCTGGCCGTGAAAATCATCCGGCGTTTTTCCCTCCCGTATTACCTGCAGACCATGGTTCTCGCCCAAACCATGATCCTGGAGGAAAATGCCGTTTCCCTCACCGGTGTCGTTTATCTGGCCCGGGCCATGGTGCACGCCAGTTTTCGGAAATACGGCAACCGCCTGGTCATCCGCTGCGAAACCCCGAGACCCGGAACCGATACAAGCCGCACTCTGGAGGCCATCATCCGGGACAAATTCCACATGGCGGAACTCGACGACCACCTGATCCTCCTGCGCGTCCCTCGGACACACGAGTTGTAACTGTGGATGGACTTTGAGAGATGTTCTGTAATGACTTTCACACAGGATGAAGCCTGTTCACTTTCTTTAAGAGGGCTTTTTTCTTCAGGTATTTACGTATGGCATTGATGGGCGGCAGCTGTTTGATGGCCTTCGGATTACCTGCAATCGACCAATATGCATTGAGCGGGAAACGAAAATTCATGGATTTTGCGTGAGACCGGATATCTTTTGCAATATCTCCCTTGCCCACAATTATTTCGCCGAGGTATTTATCCCGATTCCGCCGGTAAACATTGAGATCGAATACCTCTGAATATTTTTCAAGCACCCCGATCATTTCCAATCTCAACATGGTCGGGAGGCATTTCCAGCACCGGGAACAATTTCCGGCGTGATCACCCCTTGTGCAGACATCCAGGCAGGATCGCGTTTCCGGAATGTCTACAATCTTCAGCAATTTCTCCGCTCTCGTATATTCGCTTCCAACGGAACAGATTTCCAACTGCTCTGTGGACAAAAGCGGCATGGTTACAGGATCGCAATAAGCCATATTTTCCATAGGGCCTACAAATAGATTTTCGTACGTATCCGACGAGGAATAAAGATAGCGGGCAATTTCGCCCTGCAGGGTTAGAGCCGCCGCTGCATTACGAATACTGTTGGTCAATTCAAAACCGAGAACGTCATCATAAAAGGCATCCAGATTCGAGTCGATCTGTATGAATGGAAGACCAAACCGCTCGGCAACGGGTTTGAGTCTTTCATACCGATTTCGGAAAAGTTTTTCCCCTTTTTCGCCATGTCCATGCGATCCCGTATTATGGAAGAGCAGGTGGGTTAATTTGACCCCCTCGGGTATGTCCGCGATATGGTAATCCACGAGGGTACAGTATGAATCGACGCCGCCTGAAAAGCCTGTGGCAACGCCTGTTGGAGATGGAGTCCGCTTTATTCCGCAAAAGGTTTCGGCATGGATGGAAATCGGTCGTAACCAGGGAATGATTTTTCGCATCAACATTTGGTACGGACCGGACAGATTGTGCCAGAGTTTTGCAGAAAGTACACCGGCTACATGGATATTCTCCCCATGCGCCATTGCGGGTAAGAGCAAACCTGCGACCGCTGCATCGCTGGCCCCCGAGAGAAGATCCCGGTACTGCGGCGAAACGCAAAACCATAATTGACCGAGGCCCCTCTTCCATTCCACCTGAACGGTATACCGGGACTCTCTGCCTGTATCGGTGATCCGTGGATTCGAGATTTTCATTTTTGATTGCCGATTGATATTTTCCGGAAGGTGCTGATAAGCTCCCCTGAGCATAAACATACGGACCGAACGAAAGCAGGAGATGGCGTGCATTCAAAATGCACCCTTTGCCATCCTGGTTCTTGTCCGTTAATGTAAAATGATCATCGGTAAATAAGTTCCTTTTCCTCGAACGTAAGATTTGTGATCAGCCAGCCGCGTTCATCGTGACATAAAGTCAACACGTCGACACCTTTCCGAATTTCGTGATCGGCGGCCAGTACGTAATCGGCTTTCATCACGGCGACACGGCCGTATTGCCGGATTTCCACGTTATGCCATTCTTCAACAAAGATTTCGTTCTCAGCAGCATATTCCATCTGTTCCCGCATCCCGTCAATTAAGGTCCGACAAGCGGGGGGATGGCCGTCTTTGACGATCACGATCGTTGCTCGCTCATCAAATAGATGAGACCATTCGGACAGTTGTTTCCCGGAATATAAAAGCGGATAGAGCCGGCTTATCTGCTCGAGACTGAAGCCCTTTCCATTAGGCTGATTCATCAAAAGTGCGCTCCTGAATTTTTTTATGAGCCATGGGGCGTTGAACAAAGGCAAGAGCTACCGTAAATTTTTTCATGCCACCGGAATTCATTCAGAATTCTCCGTATTGGGGAGGGTAAACCGTACACACCCGCTCTATTTCACCGCCGGGGCGCTCAAGCGTAAAACCATCTCCGCAGGATCGGTTGTCGGCTTGTGGCAGGTCCGGTTGACACAGATGTAGGCTGTCGCCC
>CAZIPU010000211.1:0-3736 GCA_964541005.1 uncultured Syntrophales bacterium
GAATGAAACCGAACCCGTGGAACCAGCCGTTGCCCCAGTACATCATGTCAGATCCCTCCCTTAACGTATCAGATCGAATGTTTCTCTAACGACTCCCTTCCCTTCCTTTACTTCTCATGAATCATCTTCCGGTCGAATCCCCGGAATGCCTACGGCATTTGCCGCTGTTCCCGTTCGCTGAAGCCGTCCATTGCGGGATCGAAAAAAGTCTCATCTTCCTGCACTTGCCTCGGCAATTCTTTGATGAATCGATGTTCCCCCATCAGGGGACCAATGGATTTCACAGGGCCCTCTTTTCATCTCCGTATTGCCGTATCGGGATAACCGCCGCGGAAACGGATTCATTGTTTCCAGCCGGACACGGATCTGAAAATCCCGATGCTATCCTTCCCTCTTCACCAGAAATGTTTCCCGGCAATTCATGCATTCAAATTTTCCCGACGATTCGGAGATCAACTTCAAATCGTGTTTCCCGTCGCAATAAGGGCAATGCACGACGGGCCCTCTCGGATAAGGATAACGCTGGATCTCTTTTGACATTCCCGGTTTCCGGTCCATTTCCCCTCCCCAGACTTGCCTTATATTCCCTCATTCCCGACACGCTTTTCCATGAAGGTGAACGACACCTTTTCCGACATCGGCTTCGTATGCGTGATTTTATAGCCGTGGCGCTCATAGAGCCGGATGTTGGCTTCACTTTTGCTGCCGGTGAACAGCTCATACCTGGCAATGTTATCGAACCTGCCCTCAATACGTCGCAGCAGTTCGGAGCCGATGCCTCTTCCCTGGAGATCCGGATGAACGGCTAGACGGGCGATTTCGCACGTATCGCCATTCAGCCTGGCCCGTACCGAGCCGACAAGGCGGTCATCCAGCATGGCCTTGAGAACGACCGATCCGGCAAATTCCTCAAGCAACGATTCGATGGTCTGCACCAGCGGCGAAATCGCCCAGTCGTTGTAAAGCCTCGCCTCCGATCGATAGGCGAGTTTCTGCAATGCCAGGATGGCCGCGGCATCTTCTTTCGTTGCCATACGGATTGTAACCATGTGGTTCCGCTTTCCTTGTTGCGATTAACGGGGAATGAACCGTTTTATTTAATACCCCCTGCCCTGTTTCCCCCTCAGGGTTTCATCGATTGCCTCTTCGAGCAACATGAAACCCTCTTCCATCTCTTCCTGCCCGATGTTCAGGGCCGGGAAGATCCTGATCATGTTTCCCTGCGTCTGCCTGACAAACAGGCGTTTATCGAGACATTTGTCCGTCACGTCACCGGCGGTTTTCTCATCGCGAAACTCTATGGCCAGAAGCAGCCCTCTTCCCCGGACGTCCGTGATCATCTCCGGGTATGCCCCCATCCACCTGCGCAAACGATTCAGGGCAAACTCGCCCATTTTCATCACATGAGCGGACACATCATGATCGATCAAATACCGGATGACCGCATAAGACACCGCACAGCCGAGCGGATTGCCGCAGTAGGTTCCCCCGTGGTCGCCCGGCTCAAGCTTCGCCGCGACACGCTCCGACATCGCGAAGGCGCCAAAGGGGAAACCGCCCGCAATGCCTTTCGCCATGGTCATGAAGTCCGGTTCCACCTTCAGGGGACCGATCGCAAACATCGGCCCGGTCCGGCAAAACCCCGTCTGGATTTCATCGATAATGAGCAGACTGCCGTTTGCCCGGCACAGCCGGCCGGCCTCTTCGAGATAACCGGCGGATGGAATGATGACGCCCCCTTCGCCCTGGATCGGCTCCAGAATCATCGCTGCCACCTTGCGATCGAGGGCTTTCTTCAACGCATCCAAGTCATCGAAAGGGACAAACCGGTAGTTGGGCATCAACGGGTTGAACTTCTCCCGGTGCTTTGCCTGGCCCGTGGCCGATGCGGTGCTGATGGTGCGCCCGTGGAAGCTCTGCTCCATGGCGATCACGTCCAGCCTGCCCGTCACCTTGCGGGACAGCTTGATCGCCGCGTCGTTCGCTTCCGCGCCGCTGTTGGCAAAAAACACCCGCGTCAGGGGTGCCGGGAGGATCTCTCCCATCAACGACAGCAGGCGGGCCCGCACCGGCGAGTAGGTCAGCCCCCCATTGGGCCCCTGCACGATCTTCCGGCTCTGTTCCAGCAGCGCATCGGTGATCACCGGATGGGCATGCCCCAGGCATGTGACCCCCCAGCCCGAAGTGAAGTCGAGAAACCGTCTCCCTTCTTCATCCCAGACCTGGATGCCCCAACCCTTCTCGATTGAAATGGGTATCTTTTTAAAAAATGGCGGCGAGTATTGATCTTCGTCCTGAATGGTCTTGGCGGTTGTCATGGTTCTTTCCTCACTTCATCCTGTGTGTTGGCTCAACGGGAAATAAATTCGTTCCCGTTTTTTCATAACTTAATTTTATCATTCTTTATACGTCTTTGTGAATCTACATGACGGGAAATTCGAGCAGCCCCAGAACTTCTTCCCCGAATTCTTACCTTTTTTGGCGATACGCAGTTTAAGTTCACCGCCACACACCGGACAAACATTGATGGATGTACGAGATCCATTTTCTACCACAAAAGAAGAGCCTGATTCTGAGTGAACACTCCCGATCAAGACGGCAAGCTGATTTCCTTCCACCAGGTCGATGGGTTTATCCGCCGCAAAGTTCTTCGCTTCCTGGGTAAACAGTCCGGAAGTGATGATGATGACGCCATGGGCATGTTTGGCCGTCATCACGCCGTACATTTCCCGGGCAACCCGCACATCCACCTTGTAGCTTTTCCACTGCTTGCACTGAACCAGAAACAGGTTTCCATCTTTTCTGAGCAACAGATCGACTCCGCCGTCAGGCCCGCTGCCGTCGTTCTCCACCACGGAATATCCTTTTCGGCGGTAAGCCTCGGCGACGAGTTCTTCGAATTCTCTCCATGAAAGGGATTTTATCGAATTAAGGTCCTTTTGCTTGTCCAGTAATTTCTTTTTCCGATATGAATTCAAAAAAGAAATCGGAGCCGGAAAAAGAAATACAAGGGCAAATATTGGAGCCAGCTTAGGGGCGGCCATTGCAATTCCTTTAAGAAATACGTTTTGAATTGCGATCGTGGGTACGACTACTGCAAGCAAAAAATAAACAATTGCGGAAAATACGACACTCACCCACCATGGTGACTTCATCAACAAATTCAATATACTTTCATTCTTTCTTGCCACGTTTCTCCCCAGCTTTTATCTACAAGTCAACTCAATCAATTTCAGAATTAGGTATGATGCCCCCGGAATTCCCCATGTCGATTCAATTACTTATATCGCCCCAATATTCCCATAAAAAGGCGACGGAACCGTCGGGTATGCCCGGAACACATGGACAAAAACGTCTTCCGCTTTGGCGGCCACTTCGTTTTCATTGTACAAATTCACCGGTAGGCCCGTTTCATCGCTCCACAGGAAATCCTTGATGGCAAGCCGGACGGCGTCACGTGTCGATTCTTTATCCCGCCAGTGATCGACCCGCAGTTTCTCAGCTTTCAGTTTTTCCAGCAATTCGACGGCGATAGCCTTGATCCGCTTGATATCGGCGGCATTCAAATCCGTTTTTTTGATGAGATCATAAACAGTCAGCGTCTCTTCATCAAGTCCTTCCCGGACCGCCCGGCTGACCTCGTCGTCAAGCTCGCTGACAAAATGGAACAACGCCTCGAAGGTCTTTTCTATCGTGACCCGATCCTTCTCCCGGTTGTACTCTGCCACAATTTCCT
>CAZIPU010000212.1:0-3713 GCA_964541005.1 uncultured Syntrophales bacterium
TTCCTCTGCTCACCCTCGGCATCCCGCCCAACGTGGTCCTGGCGGTGCTTTTCGGAGCGTTCTTGATCCACGGCGTCCAGCCGGGACCGCTCCTTCTGAAGGAACACCCGGATATGTTCTGGGGCATTATTGCCAGCATGTACATCGGAAACGTCATGCTGCTGATCCTGAACCTGCCGTTGATCCCCATCTGGGTGCAGGTGCTCAGAATTCCGGGAAGGATACTCTACCCCCTGATCCTTCTTTTCTGCGTGATCGGGGCTTACGGAATCAACAACAACGTTTTCGATGTCTATGTGATGATCCTCTTCGGCGTGATCGGCTATTTTCTAAGGAAATTCGGCTATGAAGGGGCCCCTCTCATCCTGGCCTTTGTCCTCGGCCCCCTGTTTGAAGTCAATCTAAGGCGATCCCTGCTGATTTCCGGGGGCAGCTTCGCCATCTTCTTCACCCGCCCCATCGCCCTGGGGGCGATTGTCCTGGCCCTTGCCCTCGTGTTTTTTTCCCTATACCAGTCTGCACGAAGGAACAGGAACAAACTCCCCTACTTTACCGGGTCACAGGGCGAATAATCCGGGAAGACTCCCCTCTTTTCGATTTTCCCGACTTCCTGCGCTTATGCCCGGGAAAGAAAAAGGCCCGGACTGCCGAATCTCTCCTTGACATCGGGCGCCACATCGCTATGATGCATTTTCTGAAATACCTCGACCGTAACGAAGCAGTAAATTATGGAAACTAAAAAGCAAACAATGGCTCCCTTAAAATTGCCGCTCACGCACTGGAGAATGGTTGAAAACCATGGAGAGGAGCAGGCGCTTCTGATCCGGGAACTCGGCCTTCATCCCCTGCTTTCGCAGATTCTGGTCAGCCGGAATATTACGACAACGGAAGAGGCCCGTAAATTCCTCCATCCCTCCCTGGTGAATCTGCATAACCCGTTCCTCATGAAGGACATGAAAGAAGGCGTTCATCGTCTTATCAGGGCAATCACCCTGGGCCAGAAAATCATGGTGTACGGCGATTATGACGCCGACGGCGTGACATCGGTTGTCCTTTTAATCAAATTTCTCCGTGATATCCGGCAGAAAGTCGATTTTTACATTCCCGGGCGGGTGGATGAAGGCTACGGGTTGAACAAAAATGCCATCGATCAGATGAAAGACAACGGGGTCAACCTGATTGTCACGGTGGACTGCGGGGTATCGGAAAACGACCATATCGCCTACGCAAAAAGCAAGGGCATCGATACGATCATTCTCGATCACCACGAGATACCCGATTCCCTGCCTGCGGCGGTGGCAACGATCAATCCGAAACAGGCGGATTGTCTTTTCCCCTTCAAACATCTTTGCGCAGTCGGAATCGTCTTCAATTTCCTGATCGCGCTCCGGGGGCAGTTGCGTAACGAAGGCTTCTGGCAGGCCCGGCCCTACCCGAACCTCAAGGAATATCTCGATATCGTCGCCCTGGGAACGATCGGCGACATTTCCCCGCTGATCGATGAAAACCGGATCTTCGCGAAATTCGGCCTGGATCTGATGACGGAATCACCCCGGATCGGCATTCAGGCACTGAAAGAGGTGTGCGGCATCGAGAACCAGGTCATCGATACGGAAAAGGCGTCGTTCTGCATCATTCCCCGCATCAACGCGGCGGGACGGATTGCCTCGGCCGGAGACGCCGTCAACCTGCTTTTGACGGAAGACATCAACGAAGCGAGGGACATCGCCCGGAAGCTCGACTCCTTCAACCAGAGAAGAAGGATCATGGAGAAGGAAATCCTCGATGAAATTATCGAGTTAATGAATAAGAAAGAAGATTCCGATCAGTTAAATTCCATCGTTTTCGCTTCGGAAAGGTGGCATCCCGGGGTGATCGGCGTCGTCGCCTCCAAACTGGTCGATCGCTTCTGCCGTCCCGCCATCGTGATCAGCCTGAAAGACGGGATCGGCAAAGGTTCGGGCAGAAGCGTCTCCCACTTTAACATTTACCGGGGACTCAAGAAGTGCGAATCCCTGCTGCTTACCTACGGCGGTCATCGGTTTGCGGCGGGCATCTCCATCCGGGAAGACGACGTGGACGAATTCGGCCGTATTTTCGACGAGGTCATCCGTGAGGAAATGGATTCATCTGATTTCATTGGAGAAACCATGATCGACAGCCAGTGCAGCCTGGCGGAAGTCACCCATGACTTCATGGCGGAGATGGACAAGCTTGCCCCCTACGGGAGCCGAAATCCCGAGCCGATTCTGTGCGTCAGAAACGCCTCCATCAGCACTTCCAGTGTCGTCGGAAACAACCACCTGTGGATGCGCGTCAATAAGGACGGGACCTCCCGGAATTCGATCTGGTTCAGCAAAGGACATTTCATGGAGACCCTGACCGATCAGATCATCGATGTCGCCTTCACGCCGCAGATCAATCACTGGCATGGTACAGCCAACATACAACTCAAGCTCGTCGATATCGCCCTGCCGGCGACGGAAAGCGTATCTTAATTCCCCAGATGTCATTTCGAACGGATGGGAGAAATTTCAGATATTGCGCCTTTGATGGAGCCGCAAAAAAGCCAATAATTCCTTCCCCTTGAGAGGTTGTGTCATAATTCACAATGTACTTACTGTCCGGGGTCATTCTGAGCGAAGCGAAGAATCTAATCATCCCGGTATGTTACTATCAAGAGATTCTTCGGCTGGCGCCTCAGACATAATGACATTGCGACACAGTCTCCTAACGGGGAAGGGTTTGGGCTTTCCACGAGACCATCGGTTACGGCACAACCTCATGCTGAGAGGCGGCAGGTTCATCCACGTTTTCCCGTTTTTCATCAAGAATGACGATGGTTCCGGCGAGCTTGTCGTGGAATCCCTGTTTCTTACCGTCGAAGGCGATCCATATAAAACCGAGATTGAGGGGAAGAGAGGAGAGAAAATAGCCGATCCAGCGCAGAAAAGCCATGCCGAAGGTGAGGGGTTCCCCGGTTTCACGGATCACCTTTAGGCCGAAGACCATCTTGCCGGGGGTCTTGCCGCAAATACCGTGGAAATAGGTGAAATACGCCATGCACATGAACAGATAGAGAAAATTGAAAAGGGCGATAAGGCGCAGGAGGGCCGCCATCGTATACTGCTTGGCTGGCCGGATTTCATGAAGTCCGGAAAAGGCGCCCAGGACAAACATGCCGCCCGTCAAGACGACGGTCGTCAGAATATAGATCACAACACCGTCCAGTGTAAACGCGAAGAACCGCCGCCAGAATCCCCCGTAGATATGCGCTGCCATGTCAAACACCCCGTTTCGTCAATCGCCGTGAAAGATGCCCTTTTCGTACTGAAGAATAGCCAGAATCGACAATACGGCTGTTTCCACCTTCAAAACACGCTTTCCGATCGTGACGGAGAGAAAACCCGCATCCTGTGCCCGGGAAACCTCGTCGCCGGAAAATCCCCCCTCGGGCCCGACAATGAAAAAGTACCCCGGCAATGATTCACCTTCGTCATTCCGGAAAATCTGCCGGATCGTCCTCTCCGACTCGGCCTCCCAGAAAATGACCTTCACTGCTTTCTCATCCGCCCTGTTCAACATGTCGCCGTAGGACAGAACGGTTTCCACGGATGGAATGGTCGATCGTCCGCACTGCCTTGCCGCCTCCGTGGCGATCTTCCGCCACCGCGCCACCTTCCGGCCGGCTGCTTCAGGCGTCAGCCGTACAA
>CAZIPU010000213.1:0-3704 GCA_964541005.1 uncultured Syntrophales bacterium
TCGCCGCTGATGCCGCGGCCGAATATCGATGTGGCCCTGTTCTCCAAGGCGTAAACCACGGACCGAAAGAAAGATAGACGAGGAAGGGATGCCATTCCGCCTCGCCGGAGCCCATCCCTTCCGGACCGGGCAGTGTAAGGTTGAATCTACCGAAGAACGTAGCCATGAACTCACCGTAAAAACGGATTCCCAAGCATAGGTCCTGTGGCTGCTGAGTCGAGTCCGAATAACCATTGGCGGTGAAGCCCCCGCTCCCCAAAAGAGAACGGGGGCCTTGTTTTGAACAGCTCTGATTTTCTTGCTTCGTGCAGGCGGAAATGAACCTTTGGCACATTTTCCTGTTGACAAGAAATTCGTTTCCTTATTATATGCTGGCTAGATTCTCTCAATCGAAAGGAAAAAGGGAAAGCATAAGGAAAGATAAGCAATCATTGCAGGTGATTCCCGGCAATGGTTGATGTGATGGCGCTTGAATCGCCGGTTGGGAAATAGAAAAACCCGCGGAAAAGAGATGGCGCCTTGGGGTGGTGTCCTGGAAGGGACGTCTGAGATTATACCCGATGAACCTGATCCGGATAATGCCGGTGTAGGGAGAAAGGATAATAAGCAGGATAGCGGACCTTCAGAGGCATGAGTGCCGATGAAGGTTTTTTTATACCTGGAAGGATGGTTGGTTGATTGATGATCAAACTCAACGGGATGGAAAAGCCGTACCGCGAAACCATAGGAGAACTTTTGTCCGAAAATCAATATGAAATGAAAAAGCTCGCGGTGCTGGTCAACGGTGAAATTGTAAAAAAGGAAAACTGGCCCGTCTTTACGCTAAAGCCGGGCGATGAAGTGGACGTCGTAACTTTTGTCGGCGGCGGATGAGGAGGATATAATGACCTATAAAATTGGGGGAAAAGACCTGAAAAGCCGCTTTTTCATCGGTTCAGGGAAACTTCCCTCTTATGCGATTATCCCGGAGATGGTGGAAAAGGCCGGGCTGGAAGTGATCACAGTGGCGGTCAGAAGGATCAATCCGGAAGCAAAGCAGGAAAACATCATGGACTACATTCCCGGGCATTGTGTGGTGATGGTCAATACATCGGGGGCGAGAAACGCCGAAGAGGCGGTGAGAATCGCCCGTATCGGCCGGGAATTGACGGGATCCGATTGGATCAAGATCGAGGTCGAAACCGATGCCAAGTATCTCCTGCCGGACAATGAGGAAACGCTGAAGGCGACGGGTATCCTGGTGGGTGAAGGGTTCCGGGTGTTCCCCTATATCAGCCCGGATCTTGTCATGGCCAAAAAGCTTGAGAAGGCGGGTGCGGCGGCGGTGATGCCCCTGGCGGCTCCGATTGGTACCAATAAGGGTATTACTTGTGCCGCTTTGCTGAAGCCGATCATCAATGAAATCGGAATCCCCGTCATCGTCGATGCCGGAATCGGACGTCCTTCCCACGCCGCTGAAGCCATGGAGCTGGGCGCCGACGCCGTCCTGGCCAATACGGCCATTGCCACGGCTTCCGATCCCGTTGCGATGGCCGTTGCCATGGCGAAAGCCGTGGAGGCGGGCCGCATGGCGTTCGAGATGGGGCTTCTGGCGGAAAAGGAATTCGCCGATGCCTCATCGCCCCTGACGGGTTTCTTAAGGAGAACCGAATGATTCAGCAGGAACTCCGTGATGCGGAAGCGATGTTCCAATCCCATCGGACACCGGCTGTCCGGGAAGACCTGATGTCGATCGTTTCCAAAGATTTTCTCGACCGGATGGATTACCTGAAGCTTCTGGCAGCAGCCGATGATGATATGGATGTCCTGGAGCGGATGGCGCGCCGAGCCCACGACATAACGGAACGGTACTTCGGGAAAGTTGTTCTCCTGTATGTTCCTCTGTACCTGTCGGACTTCTGCACCAACGGTTGCGTGTACTGCGGCTACTCCACCGTCAACAAGCCTTATAAAAGAAAAAAACTGGAACACGACGAAATAAGGGCGGAAATGGCGACCCTTAAAAAAAAGGGGTTCGACAGCATTCTTCTTTTGACGGGTGGAGACAGGAAGCGATCTTCCGTTCAGTATATCGCCGATGCCGTGCGTATCGCCTCAGAGTTTTTTTCAGAGATTATCCTCGAAATATACGCCCTGACACAGAACGAGTACCGGACCGTCCTGGAAGCCGGGGCATCCGGACTGACCATCTACCAGGAAACGTATGACCGGGAACTTTACGACGAGGTCCATCTGTACGGGGAAAAGAAAAACTACGATTACCGGCTGGAGGCACCGGAACGGGCG
Organism: uncultured Syntrophales bacterium; assembly: GCA_964541005.1. GTDB lineage: Bacteria > Desulfobacterota > Syntrophia > Syntrophales > JAAYKM01 > JAAYKM01. The sequence continues at coordinate 2,287 of CAZIPU010000213.1, forward strand.
ATCGAAGCAGGATTGAAACATATCAATATCGGGGCCCTCCTCGGTCTGGGATCCGCCGTCCGGGATATGTTCCTGGCTGGTGTCCATGGCGACTACCTGCAACGTAACTATCCGGAAGTCGAATTATGTTTTTCCTATCCCCGGATACGGCCTGCCGGTTCCGTGTCGGGTCCCTCAGATCCCGTCGACGATATCCGGTTTGTGCGTTTTATTCTGGCGACGCGTCTATTTTTGCCCCGGGCCGGTATCAGCATCTCGACAAGGGAGAGCGCTTCGATTCGGGATCACCTGGTCGGTCTGGGAATGACCCGGATGTCGGCCGGTTCCCGGACAACTGTCGGAGGGTATGCCACGGACAGTGTAAGGCAGGGACAATTCGATATTGACGACGGGCGGAGTGTAAATCAGATTGTAGACATGCTCCGTACCAGAGGTTACCGGCCGGAATTTACCAATTGGGTGAAAGGCATTGCCTGAAGATAGTGACCGGGCAAAACGATCCGGCAAATTCAGACAAGGGATGGAGACAAGCGATCATGACCAAAAAAGAAAAAATGCAACGATTTGAAACGAAGGGGATTTACGGCATCACCGCGGAAAATCTTTCTGCCGGCAGGAAAAACGGCGAGGTGGTTCGCGAGATGCTGGAGGCCGGCATCCGGATCATTCAGTACAGGGAAAAGAAAAAGTCCATGGCGGAAAAATATGAGGAATGTCTCGAACTTCGTAAACTAACCAGGGATTACGGGGCGCTGTTGATCGTTAACGATCATCCGGATCTTTGTCTTTTAACCGATGCCGATGGTGTTCATGTGGGACAGGACGACTACCCCGTTGTTGCCGTAAGGGAGCTGATCGGGTCTGAACGAATACTGGGCTGGTCAACACACGAGCCGCGTCAACTGCAGGAAGCGCATGCCTTGGGCGTGGATTACGCCGGCGTGGGTCCCCTGTTCGAGACGCATACCAAGGAGGACGTCATGGCTCCGGTCGGGCTGTCCTATCTGGAATGGGCCGTTGCAAATGCGAGGCTCCCCTTCGTCGCGATCGGCGGGATCAAGGAACGCAATTTCCATGAGGTGGTTTCCCGGGGGGCAAAGTGCATCTGCCTCGTCAGCGAAATTACGCAGCATCCTGATATAATCGGCAAAATAAACAAGCTGGCCGGGCTGTTTTAGGAATGGGAAGAACTGAATTGGTGGAGAGTCGGGAAAGTTTATTACACTTCAACCGTTAATACTCAACCCTGAAAATTTGAATGGATTCATTCTTACCTTTTACGTTTTGTGCGGGCAGCTCCGTCAGTGCCCGCACCCCCTGTTCTTCCAGAGGGAATCCGTCAATTGCATCCCGCACTGCTTTAGTGATCAGGATTTCATCCGGTTTCGCAATGGATTCAATGCGTTGTGCAATGTTGA
>CAZIPU010000214.1:0-3666 GCA_964541005.1 uncultured Syntrophales bacterium
GCTCCGAGGCGATCCGTGATCTGATCCGGGAGGAACTTGTCCGGCAGCAGTGGCGTGAAAACAGTGAAGTCACCGGGGCCATCACCCTTGTTTACAACCATCACCGGCGGGGACTGGTCGCCCGCCTGTTCGATATCCAGCACGACTACCATCAAACCATTTTCTCCACCCAGCACATCCATCTTGATCACGACAACTGCCTGGAAATCATCATCACGAAGGGTAAAGCAGAGACCATCGAAGCGCTTTACGGCAAGTTGAAATCCGCCAAGGGCGTTAACCACGCGGGATTTGCCATGGCCACGACGGGGGAGATTTCCGCTTGACACGGGCGCACGGCATGTAGTTAACAGGTGCTACGAATGTTGTATCTGTGGCACTGCGGTGTGAATGACCATGTTTACCTTGACAACCGGTTTTTTTTGCCTTATCTGTGGCACAAATATAATATTCATAACATCAATACGCACCGGAGGGGCTGATGAAAAAGCGCGTATGCGTTATGGGTATGATTCATGTTCTGTGTATTTTCCTGTTCACGATTGCGGTTAGCCCGGGGTGGGCGGCCCATCCTCTCATCACGGACGATACGGGAACCCAGGGGAAGGGCGGATTTCAGGTTGAATTGAACGGGGAATATGAACACGATGATACGGATGCGGTGAGAACCGAAGTCACAATGTTATCGGGGACCTTTTCTGCAGGGCTGACGGAGAGAATCGACCTGGTTCTGGGTATTCCCGTCCAGTATGCCAGGGTGGTTGAGGACACCGGTGAAGGTCATGACGTGACAACGGAAGAGGGAATTTCCGATGTCTCCGCCGAGATCAAGTGGCGTTTCTATGAAAGAGAAGGCCTGAGTTTCGCGATAAAACCAGGGGTCACTTTTCCGACGGGGGATCGGGACAAGGGCCTGGGCGGCGGCCGGATGACCTGCAGTCTGTATCTGATCTCTACCCTGGACGCGGGGCCGGCCTGTTTTCATGCAAATTTGGGTTACCTTCAGAACGAAAACAAAAACGACGAACGCTGTGAACTGTGGCACGCCTCGGTGGCCATGGAGTACCCCGTCTGGGAGAAGTTGAGACTGGTCGGGAACGTGGGAATCGACAGAAATCCTGATAAAGCGTCCCAGACAGACCCTGCCTTTATCCTGGGAGGGGTGATATACAGCCTGAATGAAGCGGTTGATCTGGACGTCGGCGTCAAGGGAGGCTTGAACGATGCGGCTACCGATTATTCCGTTTTAGCCGGTGTGACCTGGTGCTTTTGATCAGAGTTCCCTTCCTTTTTTCGCCTGTGCCTGAGACGCGCCGTGGCGGGTCCTTCGGATGGCAAAAAAGGGGGGACATCCACGGATAATCTGTCATAATCAGGGGGGGATAAAAAGATGCATATTCCGGATGGTTTTCTCACCGCTCAGACATGGGTGCCGGCATGGCTCCTTTCCGCCGGCGGGATTGGTTTCTGCGTGAACCGGGCGAAGAAGGCAATGCAGGACCGGGCCGTTCCTCTCATGGGGGTGATGGCCGCCTTCATCTTTGCCGCCCAGATGGTTAATTTCCCCGTTCTGGGGGGGACATCGGGACATCTTCTCGGCGGTGTCCTGGCGGCCGTCCTGCTGGGGCCGTTCGCCGGTGCGATCGTGATCGCCTGCGTCCTGGTTATCCAGTGCCTCATCTTCCAGGACGGCGGGCTCACGGCTCTGGGAGCCAATATTCTGAACATGGCCGTGATCGGAACGATGGGCGGTTACGGGATGTACCGGCTCATGCGGGGACGCTCCGGAGACCACCGGCGTATCCTGTTCGCAACGGCCGTGGCATCCTGGTTTTCCGTCGTGCTCGCTTCAGGCGCCTGCGCTCTGGAGCTGGCCTTCTCGAAGACCTCCCCCCTGCATGTCGTGCTGCCGGTCATGCTGGGCATTCACGCCCTCATCGGTATCGGGGAAGGGGTGGCGACGACCTTGATTGTCGGGTTCGTTCTTAAAGTCAGACCGGATCTGCTCCATTTGTTGTCGCGCCGAAACGGTATGGACGGACAGTTCGGACAGGGTGACGCAGCTCTGAATGGGCGGGGAGGGCAATCATGAAGAAGAAAGATATGCTGTGGGGGCTGCTTGTTGCGCTGGCGGTGGCGATTTTTCTATCCCCTTTCGCCTCTTCCTGGCCGGACGGTCTGGAGTGGGTCGCCGAAGGCCAGGGTTTTCTCAGCAAGGGCGAGGGGACTCCGGTTCTGTCGTCTCCGATCCCCGATTATATTTTACCGGGCATTCCGAATGATATGCTGGCAACCTCTCTGGCCGGTATACTGGGTACCCTGATCGTGTTCGGTCTGGGTTACGGTGTGGCCTGTCTTTTGAAAAGGCGGAATTCATAGCATGCACCACGCGTTTATCGACCGGCACAGCGAGAGGAACAGTCCGATCCATCGTCTCGATCCCCGGATCAAGGTGGTTGGGTTCGGTCTTCTGATCGTCTCCGTGATCCTGATGGATGTCATTTCCTTCCGGGTTTTCGGACTCCTCGCGGGGCTGTTGCTGGTCCTCGTCGTTTCCTCTCATGTTCCTCTTCCCTTTATCCTGAAGCGTTCCCTGGTTATTGTCCCGTTTTCCGTCATGATTGCCGTTTTCCTGCCTTTCATGACGGAGGGTGCGCCGCTCTGGCGTGTCGAGTTTTCCGTTTTCTCTCTGAAGGTGACGGAAGAAGGCATCCGTCTTTTTACAAATATCGTCGCCAAGTCGTTTTTTTCCGTCATATCCGTGATCCTTCTCACCTCGACAACCCGTTTCCCCGATCTCCTGAAGGCCCTGGAGGCGCTGAAATGTCCCCAGGTGATGATCCTCATTTTCTCCTTCATGTACCGGTATGTCTTCGTGGTGGAAGACGAGTTCATGAAGATGCGCCAGGCTAAGAAGTCCCGCAGCATCCATCATTCCTGGTGGCCGGAAGTGACTTGTCTGTCCAATATGATTGCGGTCCTGTTTCTTCGTTCCTATGAGCGGGCCGAGGCGGTCTATCTCGCCATGTGTTCCCGCGGTTTTAAGGGTTCGGTTGCGTACCATCCTGAATTTCGTCTGACCATCGGGGATATGATTTTCCTGGCCGTGATCGTGATCTCCCTTGCCGCGATCCGGTATATCGAGTATATCCATGTGTAATAAGGCCATTGAAATCAGTCATCTGGATTACAGCTACCCGGACGGGACCCGGGCCCTTTCGGACATCACCCTGGATGTCCTGGAAGGGGAAAGCATGGGGCTCATCGGGTCTAACGGGGCCGGAAAGTCAACCCTGCTTCTCCATCTGAACGGGATTCTGCAGGGAAACCACTGCGTTCGGGTTCTTGGCATGCCGGTAACGAAGGAACACCTGAGTTTCATTCGCAGCCGGGTCGGAATGGTTTTCCAGGATCCGGATCATCAGCTCTTCATGCCGACCGTGTTCGACGATGTCAGTTTCGGTCCCGTGAACATGGGAATGAAGAAAGAGGAAGTCAATTCGTCGGTCCGCGAGGCCCTGGCGGAAGTGGATGTGCTGCCGCTGGCCAAAAGGTCGTCCCATCACCTGAGTGTGGGCGAGAAGAGACGGGTTTCCATTGCGACGGTCCTATCCATGAAACCGGGTATCATCGTCCTGGACGAACCGTCGAGCAATCTCGATCCGC
>CAZIPU010000215.1:0-3647 GCA_964541005.1 uncultured Syntrophales bacterium
TATATCCCGTCCCTCTGCTATCACAGGAAAACGGGACCGGCGAGCCGGTGCCGGGTGTGCCTTGTCGATATCGAGGGTACAAGGGGGTTGCAGACATCGTGTTCCGTGTTTGCCCAGGACGGCATGGTGGTTAAAACGAATACGGCGGAAATCGTCGAGGCCCAGAAGGCCTTCATTAATCTTTTGCTGGCCAACGGCTGCCACAATTGCCTTTCGTGCGAAGCCAACGGTGTCTGTGAACTGCAAAGTGCCGCGTATCATCTGGGGATCGAGGTTCCGTCCTTCTACATCGATACGCCGAAAGAGGAACTGGATGAATCGGGCGAAATGATCCGCCGGGATCCGAACAAGTGCATCCATTGCGGCCGGTGCATCGACGCCTGCAACAACGTCGTTGTTCATGAGGTTCTCGGTTTCGCCAACCGCGGAGCCGATGTCAAGGTCGTATGTGATCATGATTTGCCCATGGGGAGTTCCAAATGTGTTCAGTGCGGCGAATGTTCCCAGCTCTGTCCCGTCGGGGCCATCATCGACAAGAAGGCCATCGGCAGAGGCCGACCGTGGGAACTTGAAAAGCACAATTCGACCTGTCCTTACTGCGGTGTCGGCTGCCAGGTGACGCTTCATGTCAACCGGGCGGAGAATCGCATCGTTAAGGTCACGGGCCGGGAAGTGCCCCCCAATGACGGCATGCTCTGCGTCAAGGGCCGCTATGCCTACGAGTTCCCGTCCAGTCCGAACCGGCTCACCCAGCCCATGATCAAAAAGAACGGGAAACACGTTCCCGTTTCCTGGGAAGAAGCCCTGGATTACACGGCGGACCGGATCAAGACCATCATCGACCGGGACGGCCCCGATGTGTTTTCGGCATTCGGTTCCGGGCGTGTGCCGAACGAAACCAATTATGCCATCGCGAAGTTTACCCGGGCCGTGGTGAAGACCAACAATGTCGATCACTGCGCCCGTACCTGACACGCTCCCACCGTCGCCGGTCTGGCGGCAGCATTTGGCAGCGGTGCCATGACGAATTCCATTACGGAACTGGAAGATGCGAAAGTCATCTTCGTGATCGGTTCCAACACAACAGAAGCCCATCCGGTCATTTCCTACTACATCAAGCGGGCGGTAAAAAAAGGGGCGATCCTCATTGTCAACGATCCGCGCAAGATCGACCTCACACATTGGGCGACCATGCATGTCCAGCACAAGGTCGGGACGGATATCGCCTATATCAACGGCTTGATCAACGAGATCTTTAAAAACGGCTGGGAAGACAGGGAATACCTTAAAGACCATACGGAGAACCCGGACGAAATCCGGGAGTGGGTCAAGGATTACCCTGTGGAAAAGGCCTCCGAAACCTGCGGCGTTCCCGTGGAGACCATGAAACAGGTGGCGAAAATTCTCGGCGAGGCCAAGGTGACCAGTGTCTGCTACACCTTGGGCATCACGGAGCACATCTGCGGGACGGACAACGTCAAGACCCTGGCCAACCTGCAGATGGTTCTGGGGAACATCGGAACCTATGCCGGCGGTCTGAACCCCCTCCGGGGTCAAAACAACGTCCAGGGTGCCTGCGACATGGGTGCTCTGCCCAATGTCTACCATAACTATCAAGCCGTCGACAATCCGGCGGTCAGGGAAAAATTTGAAAAGGCCTGGGGTGTGACAGGCCTGCCCACCAAACCCGGCTACAAAATGCCGACCATGATGCGCAAAGCTCTCGATGGAGGGACGAAGATCCTCTACTGCATCGGCGACAACACGATCCAGACGGAACCCCATATCGCTCATTCGATCAAGGAGATCGAGGCTCTGGAGTTCTTCGTTTGTGTCGATATATTCCCAACGATCACAACAGCTTATGCCGATGTGATTTTCCCGGACTGTTCCTGGGGAGAGGTGGACGGTACTTTCACCAACACGGAAAGGCGAGTTCAGAGGATACGTAAAGCAGTTGAACCTCCGGTTAACGTCCGTCCCCAGTGGTGGGTCCTTCAGGAACTGGCCAAGCGGATCAATGGTTATGACCTTGGTTTCACGTCCGAAGAATCGGTCTGGGAAGATATGCGGAAGACGGCCACCTCTTGCGCGGGGATTACTTATGAGCGAATCGGGCAGGTCGGTCTGCAATGGCCCTGCCCCACCCTGGATCATCCCGGCACGCCCCTGATGCACACATCCGGTAATTTCACAAGGGGCAAAGGATTGTTCCATCACACGGATCATATCCCGCCCGCCGAACTGCCGGATGAGGCATATCCTTTCCTGCTTTCCACCGGGCGGCGCCTGTGGCATTATCATACGGCCACCCAGACGCGGAATTCCGTTGGCCTCGAAAACCTGTTCCCCGAGGAGTTGATGGAGATCAGTCCCGTTGACGCCCAAAGGCTGGGGATCAAATCCGGCGATCTCGTTAAGGCGACAAGCCGGCGAGGGGAAATCAACCTGAAGGCCTGGGTCACCGATCGCTCCGCACCCGGCGTATGCTGGTGTGCCTTCCATTTTGTCGAAGCCTGCGCCAACTGGCTGACCATTGACCGCTTCGATCCCGTCAGTGAGACGGCGGAATACAAGGCGTGCGCCATCAAAATCGAGAAAATCGCGGACGGCAGGGAACCTGTTTCTTTGATACGAAGGCAAGCGAGACCGTAGACATCACCGGATCAGGAACGTGGAGAACGGAGAACCTTTTTCTTCGCCCTCCACGTTTTCAAAGCTGCAAGGAAAGGATAAAACAAAATGGATCATATGGAATTGGAGAAGATCTTTTCTGTTGCCATTGAAAGGGAAATCGAGGCCTATGAGTTTTATCTGGCCGTAAGCAATAAAGTAATCAATCCCGATGTAAAAAGGATATTTAAAGAACTGGCCCAGGAAGAGATGAGCCATATGGAATTGTTGACCCGGTTAAAGAATGATCCGTCGATGGTGATGAAAATTGAGACGACCCAGAAGGATTATAAAATTGCCGAGGCAACGGATCTGCCCAAATTTGATATTGCCATGAAGCCGGCCGACGCCATCGCCCTGGCAATGAAGAAAGAGCAGGAAGCCGTCCAATTTTATCAGGGTATGGCCGCCATCAGCAAAGATGCGAAAATCAAAAGCCAATTCGAATATCTGGCCGGGATGGAACTGGGCCACAAAAATCGATTGGAAAACGTCTTCGTGGAAATAGGGTATCCGGAAGTATTTTAGAGTTATCGGAATCGAAAAATAATTGCACAAGCCGGGGCGGCTTGTCCCTCCCCGGCTGCTGTATTTAAAAAGGGCAGATGGCGGGAGGAAACAACACCTTCTCCCCGAAGAAGCATGTTTTGGGGTAAGTCTGTCTTTCGTGGCGACATGACAACAATGGGTCGATCGCAAGGCGAGGAGAAATTAAAGACAGGGGGGAAATAATCATCAGAATCTTTTGATAGAATTGCATGGGGATGTCATCACTGAGAGAGCGTGAGCGTTACTGACAACATAATAAATTTACCTATAAGTACAAAATATAACATATAACGCCTTATAAAGACTTTCATGATGTTATGATTTGTTTGTTTCGTAGCATGAATAAAGGTCTCGAAGAGGTATTGAGGTGTTGCAAGGCACCGAAATTCCTATTGACTTTCCTATTTTATCTATGACATAGCAAC
>CAZIPU010000216.1:0-3554 GCA_964541005.1 uncultured Syntrophales bacterium
TGTGATTTTCAAAAATTTTGATCTCGGGAATCCGGCTGACCTGGGCATGAAGGGCCCGCTCGATTTCCTGACCGGTCAGGTCCTTGGCGTGGATCACTCTCCGCTTGGAGTGACCGCCTTCGCGGCCGAGATCGAATCCGGATGAGGAACCGTTCTGAGAACGGGTAAACTCGACACCCCATTGCACCAGTTCCCGGATCCGGTCGGGCCCTTCACCGACGACGAAGCGGACCGTGTTTTCATTGCACAGGCCGCCGCCGCAGACGAGGGTGTCCCGGATATGGTCCTCGAAGCTGTCCTCCTTGTCCAGGACGGCGGCAATACCTCCCTGGGCGTAGTTGGTGTTGGATTCCGATTTTTCCTTCTTGGTCACCATGTTGACGGTGCCTAAACCGGAAGCTTTGATGGCGAACGATAAGCCGGCGATGCCGCTGCCCAGGACGAGAAAATCGGATGTGAATTCCATAGCGCCTTCCTTGGAAGAAAAAGTTTGTTTACAAACCCATACCGTTTTTATATACACTTTTCGGGTTTTTGTAAAAAAGAAATGCAGGAACGAATCATGCTTGTTTTAGGAATAGAGTCATCGTGCGACGAAACAGCAGCGTCCGTCGTTCGCGACGGTCACGTGATGATGTCGAATATCATCGCTTCTCAGATTGACGTACACAGGAAGTACGGCGGTGTCGTACCCGAGATTGCCTCGCGCAAGCACGTGGAAGCGGTCATCCCCGTGGTTCTTGAATCCCTGGAAAAAGCGGAGGTAACGCTTGACCGGATCGACGGAATCGCCGTGACCTGCGGACCCGGCCTCGTCGGGTCGCTCCTGGTCGGCTTGTCGACTGCCAAGGCCATCGCCTATGCCCGGAATATCCCTTTCGTAGGCGTCAACCATCTCGAAGGTCACATCGCAGCGGTATTCCTCATGGACAATCCGCCGGAGCTGCCTTTTGTGGCCCTGGTCGTCTCGGGGGGGCATACGAACATCTATCTGGTCGAGCCGGAGGGGAAATATACCCTGAAAGGGCAGACCAAGGACGACGCGGCAGGAGAGGCCTTCGATAAGGCTGCGAAGATGCTGGATATCGGTTATCCGGGAGGGGTGGTCATCGACAAGATGGCAAAAAGCGGGAATTACCGGAAATACGATTTTCCCCGGGCCATGAAGGATTCAAACGATTTCAGTTTCAGCGGGTTGAAAACGTCTCTTCTCAACATGCTGAAAAAACGGGCGGTACCCCTGACCCCGGAAGAACTTCCCGATGTCGTGGCGAGTTACCAGGAGGCCATCATGGATGTCCTCGTGGAAAAGACCCTGCGGGTGGCGCTGGAAGCCTCCGCATCCAGGGTTGTGGTCTGCGGTGGCGTGGCGGCGAACAGCCGGTTGCGGGAGAGGTTTAAGGAGGACGGGGACCGTAAAAGCATCGAGGTGTTTATTCCACCGCCCGTTTTATGCACGGACAACGCGGGCATGATTGCCGCCGCCGGCTACACCCTGCTGAAAAGAGGAATCCGGTCCGATCTCAACCTGAATGCCGTTTCACGATGGCCCTCGGCAAAAGGGTGAACAGGCCGCTGGTCCACGATATAAACGTTTATTGGTTTTAGGAGGGCAGAGAGCCCTGAAAAAGTATCTGCTTCAGTTCTATCATAAATTTCTCAGCCTGAAGGGCGAACCCCGGAACATCGCCATGGGTTTTGCCATGGGGGTTTTCGTGGGGGTGACCCCGACGATTCCCTTTCATACGGGTCTGCTCGTCGCGCTTGGGCTTGTTTCCCGCCAGAACATCACCTCCGCCTATATCGGGGCCTGGGCGATATCGAACCCCTTGACGGTGCCCCTGTTCTATATCGCGGAATACCAGATCGGAAAATATATGCTGGGCATGGGAGGAACAAACCTGGTCTTAAAGGATTATTCCATCATGAGTATTTTTCAGTTCGGCTGGGACGTAACATTTCCCCTGTTGACGGGAGGCCTCATCCTCGCCCCTTTCTTTGCCGTACCGGCTTATTTTGTCGCCCACCGAATGGTTGTTGCCATTCGCCGGAGAAGGCAGCAGCATGTCCACCACGCTTAACCTGCTGCGAACCCACCACATTCGTCCCCTGAAGAAATACGGTCAGTCTTTTCTGACGGATGATCAGATTTTCCTGAAAATCGTTGCCGCGGGTGATTTGAAAAAGGATGATGTCGTTGTGGAGATCGGGGCGGGATTGGGGGTCATGACGGCGATGCTGGCGGATACCGTTTCCAGGGTCATCGCCGTCGAGGTCGATCCGAACCTGATCGACATTCTCCGGGAAAACCTGTGCGAGAAGCGGAATGTCGATATAGTGAACAGGGACATTCTGACCTATGATTTCTCGGAGGCCGATCCGGTGATGCCGGGAAGGAAAATCAAGGTGATGGGGAACATCCCTTACAACATTACCTCGGAAATTCTCTTTCACCTCCTGGCGTTCAGAAATCATATTCATTCCGCCGTCTTGCTCATGCAGAAAGAAGTGGCGGCGCGCCTCACCGCCGAACCTGGAATCAAGGCGTATGGCATTCCCACGGTGATTCTGTCCATGCACGCCGACCTGGAACACCTGTTTGACGTATCGAACCGCTGTTTTTACCCCGTTCCGGCGGTCGAGTCCTCGTTGCTCCGGATGACTTTTCGCGATGCCCCCCGGTATCCGTTGAAAGACGAGGAGTTTTTCCGCCGCCTCGTTCGGGCCGCCTTCGCACAACGCAGGAAAACCCTCATGAACAACCTGAAATCTTTCCGGAAAATCGAGAGAAACGCCGATGAACTGACGGCCATGCTCAATGACTTGGGCATCGACGGCGCCAGGAGGGCGGAATGCCTGACCCTGGCGGAGTTTGCCGCTCTAAGCAACGCCTTCTTCTGAAATCGTATGCTTTGCTCAAACGCTTTGTAACGTCGTTCTTTCCAGCTCGCTCCGAACGGCTAAACCAAGTGTTTCCAGGACGTAAGGTTTCTTTACATAGGGACCTGCACCCAGCGCCTGGGTTCGTTTGACCCGATCCGTCTCGGAATATCCGCTCACGATAATCGCTTTCTGGCGGGGATGGATTTCAACGATCTTCCCAGGCCGTCCATGCCCGGATCCATAATCATGTCCAGGACAAGCAGGTCCGCGGGGTGATCCTTCATGTACGCCACTGACGCTTCGCCGCTGGGGACCGTCCGGACACGGTAATTCAGTTTTTCGAGCATCCGGGCCGCCAGTTCCCGCTGAGTTTCGATATCGTCCACAATCAGGATCGATTCCCTCCGGCCCATGTATTCGGACATCGATGCATTTGTGTGCGGTTCGGGCAGTTCTTCTCTCGAGACCGGGAAATACAGCGTGAAGGTGCTTGCCTGTCCCTCAACACTCCGAACGCCGGATATGGCCGTCATGATCCTTGACCGTTCCCCAGATCACGGACAGCCCCACTCCGGTCCATTTCCTTCGTATATCTGAGGTGCGAAAACCTCTCCATAAAGAACGGAACCAGCCTCCGCTTAAGAAAGATGGTCTCTGACATTGCCGCTATC
>CAZIPU010000217.1:0-3552 GCA_964541005.1 uncultured Syntrophales bacterium
CCCGGAAATGTCAGGGAGTTGGTCAATGCGATGGAAAGATCCGTGGCCGCCTCCCTGTCCGCTCCGACCCTTTTTCGCAAGTACCTTCCCCACCATATCCTGGTTAATGTGGCCCGAAGTGGAGTCGGCGAAAAGCTTTCCGTGAATTCCGATGCCGCCGAGTGTTTCGCACCGGCGTTGCCGGCGCTGAAGGATATGAGAAATTCCGTGGTCGCCAAGGCGGAAAAAGAATATCTCCAGGAACTTATGGCAATTACGAAAGGAAATATCGATCAGGCATGCCGCATTTCCGATCTGAGGCGGGCGAGGTTGTATGAACTGTTGAAAAAGCACAATGTGTCCTGGTAAACTGAATCGGTTTTACCTGTCGTCTGTTTCTGTCTGATCGAATCATATTAATTCCAGTTTTCCCTTTCGAGATTACGATCTTTTCAGATGGCCATATCAGGTTATCCATTTCCATCCAACTGAAATATTTAAATATTGATGAATTTCCCGTATTGGCCGTATTTTTGCAGTAATACACTCGCGTTATCGGTCTCCTGGGATGCGGTAATCGAAATTCAGTCTGATAAGAAAGACCGGATTATTCTATGGCACTGATTCTTTATTTGTCAAAAGGAAACGAATTCGAGGAACGTCTCATGAAAATTGTTCAGGAAACACTTCCGAAGGAAAAAGTGGAAGTATACAGGACAATAGATGAACTTTCGTCGCGAGTCCATAAATCGATCTTTGATATCAGGGTAATAGTTCTATGCGCTTCAAACCGGGAGGAACTTCGCGGATTTTTGCATCTGCGCGATTTCCTGTACGATCTAAGGATTATTCTCGTCCTGTCCGAGGATGACGCGGAGACGATTGCCATGGCGCATGCATTACGGCCGCGTTTTCTCACATGGCGGGAAAACAATTTAAGCAGCATTGGATCTGTTTTACTTAGAATTGTGAACCTTTATTCGATTCAATAGACCATGGTCGCATTAATGAAGAAATTCCAGGAACAAATCAGGGGCAGTTAACTTGCTTTGAATTTTGAAAGGAGTGGTCGGATGGTAATGGAACCGGGAGAAATCATAACCATGGATCAAGGTATTGAGCCGGCGAAAAAGCAGGAAGGGAAGCACCTCACCTTTATGCTCGATGGTGAAGAATACGGCATCGGGATAAAGAAAGTAAGGGAAATCATCGGGATGATGCAGATTACGACGGTTCCCCAGACCCCTGTTTATGTAAAGGGTGTCATCAATTTGCGCGGGAAAGTGGTTCCCATCGTTGATCTGCGGTTGAAATTCAGCATGGAATCGATGTCCTATACGGAGAGGACCTGTATTATTGTCGTTGAGGTCAAAAACAAAACCCATGCAATCTCCATGGGAATTGTGGTGGATGCCGTGTCGGAAGTTGTGAACATCAGGGAGAACGAAATCGAGGAAACGCCGCATTTCGGGACACGCCTGAATACGGACTATATTCTGGGGATGGCCAAAACGGGAAACGGGGTCAAGATTCTCCTCGATATCGATAAGGTCCTGTGTGCTGAAGAAATAACGATGTTGGCAAATGTCGCTTAACTTGCGTTTATTGATAGGAGGGATAACAGTCGCATGAAGAATTTGAAATTGGGTTACAAGTTGACGGGCGGTTTTCTGCTGGTTGCGGCCATTGCACTGATTGTCGGGATGACCGGGATCGTCAAGATTCATGCCTTGCAAAAGGCGGATCAGGAGATGTACGAACAGAACACGAAGCCCGTGGTCGCCATGGGGAAAGTGGTGACGCTGTTTCACAGGATGCGCAACGAAGTCCGCGGTGCCATGTTGAACAAATTTCTCTACAATGGGGACGTCACGGAGTTCGTCAACCGGATCCATGCCATGAACGAAGAGGGGAAAAAAGAACTGGCCTCCTGTGGCGTCAATCTGCCTACGGAGGAAATAAAGAAAGAATTCGCCGCCACCATTCAGGCATTTACCGAATACAATCCGGGATTGGAGAAACTGCTCAAAATGATCGCCAACGGTCAAAAGGAGGAGGCTGTTGCTTTTCTGGAAGGAGATATGGTTCGTTTGGGTGGACAGATTACCGCATCCATGGACAAGTTGATTGCCCTGGAAGAAAAGCGTGCCCAGGAAATTTCGGAACGTAACAATGCCACGGCTAAAGGCGCGATTATGATCACATCGATCGCGACGGCGATTTCCACGCTGCTGGCCCTGTTTTTCGGAATATTTTTGACCCGTTCCATCACACGCCCGATCAACCAGGTCGTTTCCGGTTTATCGGACGGCGCCGAGCAGGTGGCCGCGGCGTCTTCCCAGGTTGCCTCGTCTTCACAGCAATTGGCCGAAGGTTCCTCGGAACAGGCTTCATCGCTGGAGGAGACCTCCTCGTCTCTGGAAGAATTGTCGTCCATGACCAAGCAGAATGCCGATAATGCCAATCAGGCAAGCCTCCTGATGACCAGGGAAGCGGGACCGAGTTTTCAGTTGATATCCGAGAAAATGTCGACGATGCATGAAGCCGTCAACGACAGCGTGACCGCCAGTGAAGAAACGAGCAAAATCATTAAAACCATTGATGAAATCGCTTTTCAGACCAACCTGCTTGCCTTGAACGCCGCTGTCGAGGCGGCCCGGGCGGGTGAGGCGGGGGCCGGTTTCGCGGTCGTGGCGGAAGAGGTCAGGAATCTGGCCATGAGATCGGCGGAGGCGGCGAAGAATACGACGACCCTGATTGCCGGTTCAACGGTGAAAATCAAACAGGCGTCGGATCTCTTTACCGAAATCGACAAAGAACTGCTCAATAACAAAGATATCGGTGCGAGGGTGACGGCGCTTGTCGGCGAAGTAGCCGCCGCGTCTCATGAACAGGCCCAGGGTATCGAACAGATCAACCGGGCGGTAGCGGAGATGGACAAAGTGATTCAGCAGGCAGCGGCCAATGCGGAGGAATCGGCAAGCGCCTCCGAGGAACTGAACGCCCAGGCGGAGCAGATGAAAACGTACGTTCAGGATCTGGTTACCGTTATTGGTGGCCGTGATAGCGACACCTTTAACGGAAGAACCGGTAAAATGGTTGGATGGAGCAGGAAAGAAGCGTTCGGATACCAGCAGTCCGGGCGAACCGCAAACGGAAGAAACCTCTCATTGTCTTCGGGCAGTAAAGGGAAAATCCTTGCGCTGGCGGCGGGCGATGGAGGACGGGGGAAAGTTGTCAAACCGAATCAGGTGATTCCCCTTGATGAAGGAGAATTCGAAGACTTCTAAGCAATCTCGATAAACCGCTAAGACGTTTCCCCTCCCTTCGCGGGAGGGGATTTTTTTTCAGATACCCCAATTGTGATGGCCCCGTAAAAAGTGGGCCATGCTGTCATGCCGGGCTTGGAGGCTGTGTCGTAATGTCATTCTTCTGAGGCGCCAGCTGAAGAATCTCTTGAATGACAAAATGGGCGTTTTTTGCCTTTTTACGGCTTCATCAATTATACGGATTTTTTCAGACTTCCTTCTTTTTCGTAACCTCTTTTTTAATCGAGTTAACCGTGTCCATCAG
>CAZIPU010000218.1:0-3544 GCA_964541005.1 uncultured Syntrophales bacterium
TACATCCGGGTGAAATCCATTCCAGGGAAGGGCACCATTTTCTTCATCCGGCTCGTTGTGAAAGTGCGCTGACATGCTTCGCCTTGACAGATAAGCCTTTCCATAATAGGAACGAACCCATGGACAGTATCCTGATTGTAGACGACGAACTGAATATGCGGCTTGTTTTGAGGGCCATGCTGAAAAAGGAGGGCTATGAGGTCTTCGTGGCCGAAGATGGTCTGGCGGCCCTGAACATTCTCAAGGAAACCGATGTGTCTGCCGTCGTAACGGATCTGAAGATGCCGAAACTGGACGGCATGGGGCTTCTGGACCGTGTCACCAGGGAATATCCCTCCATTCCCATTATCATCATCACCGCCTACGGAACGGTCAACACCGCCGTCGATGCATTGAAGAAGGGGGCGTTCGACTACATCACCAAGCCTTTCGATCAGGATGATCTCCGCAATGTCATTAAAAAAGCCATCAAGACCCGGGAATTCAATCAGGACGAGGTCATGATGAGCGACGAAGAGATCGACCGGTACGGGATCGTGGGTGCGAGTCCGAAGATGATGGACGTCTACGAAACCATCCGGCAGGTTGCCGCGGCGACCACGGCGGTCCTGATTACGGGCGAAACGGGTACCGGAAAGGAAATGATCGCCCATGCCATTCACCGCAACAGTCCCCGGAAGGCGAATCCCTTTATTAAAATCAACTGCGGGGCGATTACGGAACATCTGGTCGAAAGCGAACTCTTCGGCTACGAAAAGGGGGCCTTCACCGGTGCCGTCGTCACGAAGCCGGGAAGATTCGAGCTGGCCCACACGGGCACGATTTTTCTGGATGAAATCGGTGATCTTCCCCGGGACATGCAGGTCAAGCTGCTCCATGTCCTGCAGGATCAGGAGTTTGAAAGGGTCGGCGGTGTCAGAACGATTAAAATCGATGTCCGGATAATCGCCGCCACAAACCGGAATCTGCATCAGGAAGTCAAGGAGGGGCGTTTCCGGGAAGATCTGTTTTACCGGTTGAACGTTTTTCCCATTCAACTGCCTCCCCTGCGGGAGCGCCGGGAGGACATTCTGCCGCTGATGGATTACTTCCTGGAAAAGTGTAATAAGAAGCTGGGAAGAAATGTCCGCCAGGACGACCCCCGGATCAGGGAACTATTCCAGCGGTATTCCTGGCCCGGCAATGTCCGGGAAATGGAGAATATCATCGAGCGCCTGGTGCTGATGGCAAAGGACAATCAAATCACCCTCGAGGATATTCCGGGGGAAATCAGGTATGCCCTGGATTTGAATGCCGAGACGGTGGATACCTCCTCTGATAAGCCTTTGAAGGAACTCGTCAAAAGCCGCACGGAAGAGGTTGAGAAGCAGCTGATCGCGAAAATTCTCGACGAATGCGGGCAGAATGTGACAAAAGCAGCCCAGCAACTGGGATTCAGCAGAAAAGGGCTGCAACTGAAAATGATCAAGTACGGTCTCCGCAAGGAGACATCGGCATCCTGACCACACCGGATTTACAACCGAAATTCGCCTGCCGTAATGACCTGCTTTTCAAAAATAATCAAATAAAAAGACCTGCACATGTCGCACAGCAAGCGAACACATGCAGGTCTTTTTATTATTTGTGCCTGACGGCAGGGAAAACTCCCCGTCCCCGATTCCTAGGCCTCCTTGGGGAGGCCGTATTTTACCCTCAGGTATTCTTCCCCGGTCTGCGGATAAAGCGCATAGGTGAGGAGATCTTCATCCGTCTTCGCCAGATCGCCAATCGCCTTCTTGGCTACCTCCAGCTCCGGTTCCAGGAAGTCGGCGGGCCGGCACGTGATGGGGGTCTGCCCTCGCGAATAACCTTTCAGCACCTTTTCCTGGACATCCGGATCGATGGGGGTCGGGGTTTTCCCGTAGAGACCGAACGCCAGATCCTTGATCTGGTTGGTGACCATCTTGTATTTCCCGAATAGGACATTCAAAACCGCCTGGGAACCGATGATCTGGGATGTGGGGGTGACGAGCGGCACCGTACCCAGCTCCTTTCTCGTCGCGGGCACCTCGGCGTACACTTCAGGCAGCCGGTCCAGGGCCTTCATATCCTTCAACTGGCTGATCAGGTTTGAAATCATCCCGCCCGGAATCTGGTGGGCCAGCACGCCCGTATCGATAACGGACAGGGTGTTGCTGGCGAGGAAGTTGTTGTACTTCGGGGCAATTTTCTCGAGGTGGTTGCCCAGTTCCATGAGTAATGCCAGGTCGAGTTCCGTATCCCAGGGAGTACCCTCAAGCGTCGCGACCAGAGGTTCGATAGCGGGTTGAGAGGTTCTCATGGCAAAGGGAGCCAGGCAGGTATCGACAATATCGACCCCCGCTTCAATGGCCTTCATGTAGGTCATGGAGGCCATGCCGCTGGTGTAGTGGGTGTGCAGATGAAGGGGGACCTTGACGTTTTTCTTCAGAGCGGAAAAAAGTTCAAAGGCATCGTAAGGGGAGAGGATTCCCGCCATATCCTTGATGCAGATGGTGTCGGCGCCCAGGTTTTCCAGCTCTTTGGACTTGGCGATGTAGTAATCCAGGTTGTAAACTTCTCCGCCCATGCGCCGCTGGGTCAGGGAATAGGAGATAGCCCCTTCAAAGTGTTTGCCGTTGGCCTTGATCCGTTCAACGCAGGTCTGAAAATTTCTCGGGTCGTTCAATGCGTCGAATACCCGGAAGATATCGATTCCCACTTCGCAGGACTTATCGACAAAGGCCCGGACCACGTCGTCCGCGTAATTCCGGTATCCGACAAGATTCTGACCTCGAAGCAACATGGAAAAGGGGGTCTTCTTGATATATTTTTTCAGGATCTTGGGCCTTTCCCAGGGATCTTCGCCAAGAAAACGGTGCATGGTGTCGAAAGTCGCCCCGCCCCACACTTCCATGGCCCAGAAGCCCACATTATCCATCTGCTCGGCGATGGGGATCATGTCTTCCGTTCTCATCCGTGTGGCATGAATGGACTGGTGTCCGTCCCGGAAGGTGTTATCCTGAATGCCGATTTTCTTCTTTTGAACATCTCCTGTTGCGTGTGTTTCCATAAAAACCTCCTTTCCTAAAACTTCATTAAAACAATCGTTTGTGACCAACTGACTCCAAGAGCGCACAGGAGCGCCGTGGAGAGGCGTGTCATTTTCATACGCTCACTTTTTCATGCAAGATCCGGCTGTCTGTTTACAGCGGTAAAAAAGACACACAATCTCCCACATGCGGGGGCAAGCCCCGCAGCATCATGGTCGAGTTTATAAATGATTTACATAAACGGGGTTTGAAAAGATCCAGGGTCGGTATTTGCCGTAACACCTTACGGACACCTCAATCCGGTAGATACCAGGCTGACAGATTGAACATGATGTGGATTGACCAATTTCCTCGTGAAAAAGCGAACCATCCTTCACGACGCGAATGTGACCTGTGGCTGGTATCATTACGCTAAGTCGGGCGTTTTGGTCAAGTAAAAAGATGTCTCCCATGGTTGCTTCCCGTTCTTTCTCTTTCACGGTCAGGGTGAAGCC
>CAZIPU010000219.1:0-3544 GCA_964541005.1 uncultured Syntrophales bacterium
ATCTGCAAGATGATCATCGAGGCCCCGCTCGTGGCCCGCAAGGCCCTGGCCGGTCAGTTCATCATCCTGAGGGTTAATGAGACGGGAGAACGCGTTCCCATGACCATCACGGAAAAGGACCCCGCGCGAGGGACCATTACCATTTACTTTCAGGTCGTGGGAAAAACGACGGCCCTGATGAGGAACATGAAGGTCGGGGACCGCTTCAAGGACGTGGTCGGTCCCCTGGGTCAACCCGATGAAATCGAAAAGGTCGGAAAGGTGGTCATGGTGGGCGGTGGGACGGGCACCGCTGTTTTGTATCATATCACCCAGGCCTACCGGGCGCTGGACAACTATCTGGTCGGCATCATCGGCGCCCGGGACAAGGACCTGATCATTCTGCAAAAAGAAATGGGCGCCCTTTGCGACGAACTGATCGTCACCACCGACGACGGCAGCTTCGGCCAGAAGGGTCTCGTAACCGAAGCTCTCATGAATTACCTGAAAACATCCCACGATGTGAAATTGGTCTGGGCAATCGGACCCTTGGCCATGATGAAGGCCGTTTCCTCCATCACACGACTTTTCCAGATCAAAACCATGGTGAGTCTCAACCCCATCATGGTGGACGGAACGGGCATGTGCGGATGCTGCCGGGTAACGGTCGACGGCAAGATTCGCTTTGCCTGTGTCGATGGCCCCAGCTTCAACGGCCACCTCGTCGACTACGACGAACTCCTTAAACGAAAAGGCATGTACCTGAATCAGGAGAGGGAGTCCCTTCTTTTCTCCGTTCGATAAGGTTTCTAAACATTACTTTCATCCAATAAGGGGATTCAATCATGGAGCAAAAGAATCAGGCCGAAAAAATAAACCGCCAGAAAATGCCCGAACAGAACGTCTCGTCGCGAATCCGCAATTTCAATGAAGTACCCCTCGGATACGACCCGGAAACGGCCCAGCGTGAAGCCTCCCGCTGCATCATGTGCAAAAATCCGAAATGCGTGGAGGGATGCCCCGTCGAAATCGATATCCCCGCCTTTGTCAAACTGATCAAAGAGGGAAAGTTCCTGGAAGCCATCTACAAAATCAAGGAGAAAAACGCCCTGCCCGCCGTTTGCGGCCGGGTCTGTCCTCAGGAAGACCAATGCGAGAAGATGTGCCTGTTGGGAGTTAAGGGAGAACCCGTCGGAATCGGCAATCTGGAACGTTTCGCCGCCGATTACGAATACACCCAGCCGCTGGCCGAGGTCAAAAAACCGACCAAGCCGACGGGACACAGAGTCGCCGTCGTCGGCTCCGGCCCCTCAGGGTTGACCGTTGCCGCCGATCTGGCCCTTCTGGGTCACGAGGTGACCATTTTTGAAGCCCTCCATGAATCGGGCGGGGTTCTAATCTATGGGATCCCTGAATTTCGTCTGCCCAAGGCCATCGTCAAGCGGGAAATCGATTACCTCAAATCTCTTGGAGTGAAAGTTTTCAGCAACATGATCATCGGCAAGATCCTTACGGTCGAGGAACTGTTCGACCGGGGATTCGAAGCGGTCTATCTGGGTGTCGGTGCGGGTCTTCCCGTTTTCATGGGAATTCCCGGGGAAAACCTGAACGGCATCCTCTCCGCCAACGAATTTCTCTCCCGGGTCAACCTCATGAAAGGTTATGAATTCCCCGATGCAGACACGCCTGTCTATGTAGGAAATCAGGTCGCCGTCATCGGCGGGGGCAATGTCGCCATGGACTGCGCGAGAACGGCCCTGAGACTTGGGGCAAAGCGGGTAACCGTCCTGTACCGGAGATCCCGGCGAGAGATGCCCGCCCGTCTGGACGAGGTGATCCGGGCGGAAGAAGAAGGGATTATCTTCTACTACCTGACCAATCCCATCCGGTACCTGTCGAACGAACAGAGCTGGGTCAAGGGCATTGAATGCATCAGGATGGAATTAGCCGAACCGGACGAATCGGGCCGGAGAAACGTGGTCCCGATTGAAGGATCGGAGCAAATTGTTGAATTCGATACCGTCCTGGTTGCCGTCGGTGCCGGGGCAAATCCCGTTCTATCCTCGACGACACCGGATCTGAAGCTGAACTCCCGGGGATATTATATCGCCGATCCTGTGACCGGACTGACGTCAAAACCGCGTGTTTTTGCCGGAGGGGACATCGTCACCGGTTCGGCGACGGTCATCTCGGCTATGGGTGCCGGAAGGCGCTCCGCCCAGGCAATTCATAAAATGTTGATGGGTATAAAGGACACACCTGCAGACTGACCAAATCAGAAAAGGAGGATGTCATGGGAAGAAAACGTTCTGAGAAACCGATCGACAAGACATCAAATCCGGAACCCGTTACACCCGGAACCGCACCGCGAACAGCAGCGGATAAGAAGATTATTGAAACGGGCACTTTTCTGCCCTGCTTTTGCCCCCTATGTTCTCACTCCCTGAATGAAAACGATCAGATTGTCCTGGAGGTCTCACGACCGACGGGTCCTCGGGGAACGATTCGGCTCAGCCCCTACCTGAACGTTTTTGAATGCTCAAGTACCGTCTACATTCCCGACGGGGAAGAAGTCGAAAGTCTCTACTGTCCCCACTGCCGGCAGTCCTTGAAAGAGGAATCAAAACAGTGCGATGAATGCGGCTCCGCTATCGCGCGATTGATGATTCGGCCATTCCACAAGGACATCGATTTCTACCTCTGCCTGAAAAAGAACTGTCACTGGCACGGGATCGGCGCCGAGGCCCAGCAGGAAATGGAACTCGGAATCAGCGGGTTCAAGGATCCCAAGGACCAGCGGGAACTGGTCAGAACCGGTACCAAACTCCAGTGTTTCTGCCCGAACTGTAACGCGGAACTCGTCCAGGGGGATGATCTGAACCTGGTCATCAAAGACAAGAAGGGCGAAGCTGCTCCCATGAAACTCAGTCCATATTTGAATGTTTTCACCAGTGAATGTTCTCTCTTCATCCCCCCGGGAGAAGAGGTGGCAGACATGCTATGCCCGAAATGCGGGATCAGTTTCTGGCGGGATGACAAGTACTGCGGACTCTGCGGCTCGAAGGCAGCTCAACTCAAAGTCAAGGTGAGTTCCTTCGACATCGATTTCTATGTTTGCATGAGAAAACAGTGTCACTGGCATGGCCTGAGCGAAAAGGACTGTCGGAAAATTATGCTGGATGATAGCATTGAGTGGTAAAAAAATAAAACTAAAGGGAGCCACATACGCGATGACCACTAAAACCACGTTGGAAGACCGGGAACGGCTGTTGCACATTATCGAGAAGCATGCCCCCGCCTTCAAGTATGAAATGACAAAGAAACATTTGTCCGAAGATCAGATCGAGCTGATCTATCCGATCATTATTCAGTTCCTGGAAAAGGTATACCGCGAGTTCTACACGGTACCCAAGAAAAAGACCTGACCCCGTGGCCGGGGTCACGAACCTTACCCCTTCTCGTTTGATAAAAATCGAACGGAAGGGGTTTTATTGTTTCCTCTCCAATTCATCCTTCTCCCTTTGAATCAAACATTGAATCGAGACATTCAATTCTTTTAATTTTT
>CAZIPU010000220.1:0-3482 GCA_964541005.1 uncultured Syntrophales bacterium
TATGGCCGCGCGGAGTCGCAAAAGCACGTGCGGGTGTTGATCTTTGGCTGAAAGAGGCGGCGCCAAGCACGGCGCTGAGGCATTGGTTCAATCACGATCCTTCGCACTGGGAAGAATTCAAGAGCCGTTATTTCCGGGAGCTTGACGGCAAACCGGACATTGTGGCCAGTTTGATTAAGAAAGCGGAAATTGGCGGATTGACGCTCCTGTACTCCGCAAAAGATACGGAATTCAATCAGGCGGTTGCCTTGAAAGAATACCTGATCTGCAAATCCCGGCCCAAAGAAAGCTAGAAACTGCAATTTACAGGGGAAAGAAAGAAACAAGAGAGAAAAGCGTCATGACAATCCCTAAAACAGTCCGAACATTTTCCGACTTTCAATCGGTTGTCATCTGATCTCGGTGTTATGGTTTGTTGATTCGTGGATGTATCCCGTGCCTTTCGGCAGCCGATATTTGCAAGAAATTAATCGCTTAAATCCGGTGACTCCATCCGGGAAAGCTTTAAATATGACCGGACCGCTCATCCCCAACAATCTTCCTCACGCGTACGGTATGAAATCCAGGAAGATTCTTCCGGAGGCAAGGGAGAACCGGGGTGTCGGGCCGCATATTCCTTCTGCACCTTTATTATGGCTTCGTTTTCGTTCCGTGCGGTAACGACCAGACAGAACAATTCTTTTTTCTCTCCGGTCTCATGCAAGTTAAGAAGCTCAACTTTGTATCGCATAGTGCTTAATGCCTTTCGAAACCGTTTTCCAATTATTCCGTCCCCCTGCTCACCTTTTAGGTTCATACCCTTTACGATTTTTTTTATAAAGCCCCGCTTTTCTGGAGCAGGGACAGGACAGCCTCCGCCAGACGGCGGTATCCGGCGGCATTGGGATGGATGGCGTCCGATTTCAGGGTGTCATCGGCGAGGATGGTTTTCAATATTTCATCTTCCAGGGGAATTTTCATGTCTGAGGCAATTTCTTCGTACAAGCGCGGCGGTTTCAGAAAAATTCCGGGGGCGGGGACGGCAATGAGCACGACCGATACCCCGCGCTTTCCGGCTGCGGAGATCATTTCTTTCAGATTTTGCCTGATTTGTTCCCGGTCGGATCGCCGCAGGAGGTCGTTGCCTCCATGGCACAGGACCAGCAGGTCCGGCTTTTCCCGCTCCAGAAGCGCCTGCAGGCGCGGCAGTCCCTCGCCGCTGACCTCTCCCGGCACACCGGCGTTGATCACATGCCGTCCGGTGAGTTCCTCGAGCACCGCCGGATAGCTTTCCCCGGGCAGGGCGCCGGTGCCGTAGGTCAGGCTGTCGCCGAAGGCCAGGATCTCCGCGTCGCCGGCCAGGCGGGACAGCTTCGGTTCCGGCGTGCAGGCCAAAAGACAGAATCCGGCGAGGATGAAGAAAAGTTGAAAGATCCTCAATAGATGCATTCGGGTGGTTAAGAGTTCTTTTTGCATACCTTCATGGAACATAGGGCGGCGGATTATTCAGATAGTCGATTACGGTCTGGGCGGTTTCCCTGACTTCCTCGCTCATGGCCTCGCCGAACTCCACGGAAGCGGGCTGGATGCCGAGAATGGTCAGCTCCGCCCCCGTTTCCTCCCGGATAATTCCCAGGGAAACGTGAACCGGAAAATGGTGTGTGGAGAGGACGGTATAGTGCTGAAGCTGATCGAGGGGGATGACCCGGATCTCCCCCGGTGCGCCGCCGAAGTCGGCCGCGTCGATGACGATCATCTGTCGGGGATGGTACGCGATGGCGTCTTCGACGATATTCTCGGGATTCATCAGGGCGTCGAGAACGAGAAGACCGTCACGATCGTGAACTTTTCTCCCGATGAAAGGGCCGACGCCGTCGTCGGCCCTCAGGGAATTACCGATCGTGATAATGACCGTGCGGCCCTCCGGACGCAGAGCCGAAAGAATTTCCCTATTCAACGAACTTGACATTCAGCAGGTGCGTCGAGCAGGAGATGCAGGGATCGTAGGCCCGTACCAGCATTTCCATCATCAGGGTGATTTCTTCCTTCGTCTTGTGCAGAATTTCCGGCAGGAGTTTCCTGAAATCGTATTCGATGTTGGAGATGTTCTGATTCGTCGGGATGATGCAGTTTGCCTGCGTGATGATCCCGTTCTGATCCGTTTCGTAGTGATGGAAGAGGATGCCCCGGGGGACTTCCACGGCGCCGACGCCATTGCCTGCCCGGACGGGAATCTTCTTCTGCTCGTTCACTCCGACAAGGATCGTTTCGTCGTAGTTGATACCGGTCTTTTTCAGGTCCTTGAGGATATCCATGGCATGTTCGTAGCAGTGAACGATTTCCACGACCTGGGCGACCGTGTTCAGGTATGGATTGTGACAGACAGGCTTCAGCCCCAGTTCCTTCGCGACTTTCTTCGCTTTGGGGTGAAGTTTGTCGTGGTTGAGGTTGAAGCGTGCCAGGGCGCCGACCATGTAGGAATCCCGGGAAAGCTTTGCGAACTTTGCGGAAGACCGGGGATCGATGTATTCGTTGGTCGCCTTTTTATAGTCTTTCTTGTTGAACCGCTTGCCGTCCGTCGAGCCGATGTCGCCCATCAACAGGGGATATTCGTCATCGTCGGATACGAGGGCGACGTACTCCGTTTCCCGGTAAAAGTCGGGGAACTGCAGTGTTTTCGCCACGGCAAGGGTTTCCTCCATATCGTCCTTCATGGAACGGAGCATCGCCAGCATGTCGTCCAGATCCTTCGGCGTCGGCAGTTTTGTAAAACCGCCCACAATGGCCGAAATGGGATGAACGTGCCGTCCCACGAGGATATCGCACACGTCGTTGCAGAGCTTCTTCATCCGGAGAGCCCGGCGGACGACCTTGTTGTGGGTTTTGATGAGGGGCACGAAGCTGGGAACGCCCAGAACGTCAGGTGCCGCCAGGAGATACACGTGGAGGATGTGGCTGTCGAGAAATTCATAGTCCAGAAGCAATTTTCGCAGCTTGACGGTCTGTTCCGTCGGGGTGATTCCCAGGGCATCTTCCGCTGCCTGGATCGAGGCCAGGGAGTGACCGCAGGAACAGATGCCGCAGATCCGCGAGGTGATGTGCTGGGCTTCGAAAATGGAGCGCCCCCGGAGCATCCCCTCGAACAGGCGCGGCGATTCCACGACAAGGAAGTCGCACTGCTCGATTTTCCCGTTTTTGACATTGACGGCGATATTGCCGTGCCCCTCCACCCGGGTCAGGTATTCGACTTTGATATCCAGATTTTTACTTGTCATGTTTGCCTACCTCTCTGCACTTGTTATACATATCGAATTTGTTCACGATCAAATCGATATTGAGACGGTACCTTTCGAGGATATCGTTGGCCGCATCTCTAGCGGGATTGGTGACCATGCCCCGGCAACCGTAGCAGATATTGCCGTTATTGATACACCAGGAATTGCATCCGGCCTTGGTCCAGGGGCCGAGGCAGGAGACGCCGCGGTCGTACATGCAGACGTTTT
>CAZIPU010000221.1:0-3428 GCA_964541005.1 uncultured Syntrophales bacterium
CTTCTGGGCCCGGCAGGCAACAGGGAATTCTTTGTCGTCGCCCGCATTCCCAGGAATGGCGGTTCCAGGGGTTGAGTCAAGCGATCTTGTCGGTTACAGGGGAAGGATAACCAGCATGGCGATAAAACTGGCAAAAACGGCGGGGTTCTGCATGGGCGTCAAGCGCGCCGTGGACATCGTCCTGGACATCGCCCAGAAGAACAGCAACCGGAAGATCTATACCTACGGTCCCCTGATCCACAACCCCCAGACGATCGACCTGCTGAAAAAGAGGGGCGTCTTCCCCATCGAACGGATAGATGATATCGAGCCTTCCTCCGATACGATTCTGATTATCCGTGCCCACGGCATCTCGCCGCAGGAAAGAAAAATCATTCGGGACAAAGGGGTTACGATTGTCGATGCAACGTGTCCGAAAGTCGCCCACGTCCAGTCCATCATCAAGAAACATGCGGCCCGGGATTATACCACGGTGATCGTCGGCGACCGGGAACATCCGGAAGTGAACGGCCTTCTCGGTTACGCCGGGGAAAGGGGGCTGGTCCTGTCCCTGGAAAGCGAAGTAACAAAACTGCCCGAGACAGACCGGCTCTGTGTGGTCGCCCAGACAACACAGAACATGGACGAGTATAACCGGATCGTGGCCAGGATTCAGAAAAGGTTCCCCAATGCCGTCATTTTCAACACCATCTGCGATTCCACCGAACGGCGGCAGTCCGAGGTAAAGGAACTGGCCCAAAGTGCGGATGCCGTGATTATCATCGGCGGGAAAAACAGTGCCAACACCCGCCGTCTGGCCGACCTGTCGACGCAGGAAGGGAAACCGACCTTTCACATCGAAACCGTGCAGGAACTGCCGGACAAGAACATAGCCACCTATGGGAATATTGGCGTTTCCGCCGGGGCGTCAACCCCGAACTGGATCATCAACCGTGTCGTGGATACCCTGACGGAACTCCAGGGAGAACGGACAGGCCGTTTTGCCCCGCTCGTGAAACTGTGGACCCTGACCGTCAAGACGGAACTCTATTCCGCGTTCGGCGCCGGATGTCTGGCCTTCGCGGGTATGCTCCTTCAAAGCATGGTTCCCCACCCCACGGTTATCCTGGCCATGGTTCTGTATGTTTTTGCCATGCACACCTTAAACCGCTTCATCGACCGGAAAGCCAATGCGATCATCGGCTCTTTCCGGGAGGAAACCTATCGATCCCATGAAAAGCGCTATATCGGAGCGGCTCTCGTTTCCCTGCTCGCTTCTCTTTTCCTGGCCTCAACACTGGGCCCCGGTCCCTTTTTGCTTCTCCTTCTGATCTCCGTCCTCGGCATCCTGTACAACATGCCGATTCTTCCGTTCCGACGCCGCCTCCGGCGTCTGAAAGACCTGCCGGGATCGAAAAACCTGTCCGTCGCCCTGGCATGGTCCGCCGTCGGTGCGGTCTTTCCGGCTCTGACTGCCGGCGGTCAAGGTTTGTCGCTGGCCATGTTGGTCGCCTTCCTGTTCATCTTCGCCATCGTCTTCATTCGGTCCTCCATGTCGGACTTACTCGACATTCAGAGCGACCGGCTGATCGGCAGGGAAACGATCCCCGTCGTCATCGGGGAGAAACGAACCCGGCAGCTTCTGACGGCCGTCGCCCTTCCGGCAGGCCTGCTTCTGTTTTTTTCGTACGCCCTTGGATGGGCGCCCTCCCTGGCGCTGGTCCTTTTGGCCTGTTTATTTTATATATTGATCTGTTTCAAACTATATGATAGAAGGCTGGGATTTTCCGGAGTCGTCCTTGAAGGACTGTTGGAAACCATTTATGTCATCATCGGGGCCGCGTCGTTTCTGTGGTATCTTGCCGCCCGGTTATGGTTCTGATCACGATCAAGGAGATACATACTGATGTACAGGAAAATGGTTGTTCTTGTGATTTCGTTCCTGTTGGCCATGTCCGTCGTGGGTTGCGGCGGTCTCCGGTACAATACGGTGTTACCGGAAGCGAAGGATTGCCACCCCAAGCGGATCGGAGTTCTGCCCGTGGCGGTGGGATCATACGCAGAGGCGCAGGGAATCATCGATCAGGTCATCGTTGAGGCCCTGATCGAAAAGGAATGGTTTTCCCGTGTCGTTTCCGCAGATGCGCTGATCAAGCAGTCCGGAGCCAATCAGGAACTGCGGGAAGCCGTTTCGGCTTACCTGGAGAAGCTGGAAAAACTGAATTACTCGGACCCTGAACTGAGCCGGAAAATCGGCGAGATCGCCCAGGTCGACGCCCTGCTCATTGTCAGCCTTGATTACTGGAATTACATTAAGGAGGGGGACACCAAGGTCGCGAAAGTCGGTCTGGGTATCCGGATGGCGGATGCCGTAGCGGGAAAGCCGGTCTGGGAAGCACGTCATATCAGGGATGAAAAATACCTGGTCATCAAACCCGGTTTGCCCGATGTGGCCAAAAGCCTGATGAAAGAAATGGCGCGCTATATGCCCCGCTGATGATCAGGCATAAACGTTAAGGGAGGTTTTATTCATGAAGGAAAAAGTACAGAAAGTCATCGATCAGATCAGGCCGAGCCTTCAGGCGGACGGCGGGGATGTCGAGCTGGTCGATATCAGTGCGGATGGCGTGGTCAAGGTCAGGCTGACCGGTGCCTGTCACGGTTGTCCCATGTCCCAGATGACCCTGAAAATGGGGATTGAGAAGTACCTTAAGAAACAGATCCCCGAAGTAAAGGAAGTGATTTCCGAATCATAAAAGACACGAGGGAACGTCGTTCCCCCGGTCCATATCAATAATACGAATAAGGAGAAATTTATGGCCCACGTAATTACCGATGATTGTATTTCCTGCGGCGCTTGTGAAGATGTTTGCCCTGTAGGGGCGATCAGCGAAGGAAGCGACAAGTACGTGATCGATGCAGGCAAGTGCACCGACTGCGGAGACTGTGCCGACAACTGCCCCGTCGAAGCGATTAAAGGCGAGAAAAAATAACCGTTAGCGGGCGAAACCGACTATCGAGGGGAATCTTTGCCGGGCAAGGTGAGCATTAAGGCGGGTTCCCCTCTTTTTTGGGTATTCCCCGGTGCAGGGATCGTACGGAGGAGCGCCCATGGCGTATTTTATTACCTTCGAGGGGGGAGAGGGGTCGGGGAAGACTACCCAGATCAGCCTGCTTTCGGAGTATCTGCAGCAATGCGGTGTCCCTCATCTGGTCACGGAAGAACCGGGAGGAACACCTCTGGGGCAGAGGATTCGGGATATTCTTCTGAATCGGCAGTCTTACGCCATCACGGCCCTGTCGGAGCTGCTCCTGTTCCAGGCCTCCCGCTGCCAGCACGTTGAAACGGTCATCCAACCGGCATTGCAGTCCGGCAGTATCGTTCTGTGCGACCGTTTCACCGACGCAACCATTGCCTACCAGGGATTCGGCCGGGGGATCTCCATGGA
>CAZIPU010000222.1:0-3369 GCA_964541005.1 uncultured Syntrophales bacterium
ATCGATCCCTTCGCCTTCTCCGATTCTCTCCTGTGTGTCCTGGCCCAGCGCCTGGTCCGTTCGCTCTGTCCCGTCTGCAAGGAGGCCTATCACCCGGGGCGGGAGGAATATGATGAACTTCTCCGGCACGGCGGCGAAAAGATTTTCCGGAATCTGGGGGCCGTCTACGACGATAAATTCATGCTCTACCGGCCGAAAGGGTGTCCCGAATGCAGTGAAACCGGGTACCGGGGCCGAATGGGGCTGTTTGAGCTCCTCATGGGCACGGACACGATCAAGCAGATGATCATCAGCCGGAAGTCCATTGCGGCCATCCGGAAGGTGGCCATGTCGGAGGGCATGCAGACGCTGCTGCAGTGCGGTGTGGAGAAAATTCTCCGGGGCGAGACGGACCTGATCGAGGTGCTCAGCGTATGCATCAGGTAAGGATGTCCCGGGAAGAACAGATTAGTCTGGTGAAAGCGCGTCTGCAGCAGGCGGAAAAGGTGGTTGTTCTTACCGGTGCGGGGATTTCCGCCGAAAGCGGGGTGCCCACCTTTCGCGGCGACGACGGAATCTGGCAGCATTACCGGACGACGGATCTGGCGACGCCGGAGGCCTTCGCGAGGGATCCCGAACTGGTGTGGGCTTTTTATAACTGGCGACGGGAATTGATCAGCCGGGTCGAGGAAAACCGGGCTCACCGTGCCCTGGTCGTTCTGGAACAAACCGTTCCGGATTTCACGCTGGTGACTCAGAACGTCGACGGCCTTCATCACCGGGCAGGCTCAAAAAACCTGATCGAAGTTCACGGGAATCTCTGGCGGGTGCAATGCACCGCCTGCGCCCGGATCTCTGTTGATATGTCCGTTGATATGGGTGTCCTGCCGAAGTGCAAAGACTGCGGGGGGCTGCTTCGTCCCGATGTGGTCTGGTTCGGGGAAAGCCTGGACGGAAGACTCCTGAACCGGGCCGAAGAGGCTGCCCGGACGTGCGAGGTCATGCTGGTTATCGGCACATCAGGGATCGTCTATCCCGTTGCCTTCCTGCCTGCCCTTGCGAAGGACAAGGGGGCGTTTGTGACGGAGATCAATATGGAAGAGACACTCCTGTCGCCGGGCCTTGACCTGACGATTCTGGGGAAGGCGGGGGATATTGTCCCGCTTCTGGCGGCATGGAACCATGATTAAGAGACGAAAGCGATCCGCAAAAACGACAGGCGGTCTGGCCGTTTTTCTGGTCGGACTCCTTTTCCTGTACGGTTTCACTTTTCCGATTCCGCAGGCGGAGAGGGTCATTTTGCCGCCACCCGTGGTACAGGCGCCTCCGGCGGAAACGGTTCCCCCGGGAACGGAGACGGAAAGCAAGATCGTCCTGCCGGTGAGTCCTTCTGTTTCTTCTCCGGGAGAGGATGCGTCCAACGAGGCCTTCCGGTCCCGAATGGAAGCGAAACTCACTCATGATCTCCCCGGTATGCCGGTCTTGCAGGGAGAAGTTCTCCTTCGCAGGATGGACGAACTGAGGTCGTTCTATACCGCTCGTGCCTGGCAGCCGGCCTGGTTTCAGGACGGCATTCCCGTTCCGGTCGTATCGGCCTTTCTTCGTGCCCTCGGAAGGGCCGGTGAGGAAGGCCTGTTCCCTGAAGACTATCATTTCAGTAAGGTTCATACCCTCCTTGGTTCCCTGGAGAAACACCCCGTAGACCGTAAAGTCGCTATAACGGCAGACCTGGAGATCCTGCTGACAGATGCGTATCTTTCCTATACGGCACATCTTTACCGGGGAAAGATGGAACCGGGAAAACTCACCGATCAATGGCCTGTTCAGAAACAAAATATTTCGACGGTTCCCGGTTTTGAGAAAATCCCCGAGGCCGGGCAAATCGAAAAACGCCTGGAAGACCTGTCGCCTGCCTACCCGGGGTACCGGCAACTCAGGAATGTTCTTGCCCGCTACCGCAGGATTGATGCGGCAGGCGGCTGGCCTGTCATCCCCGGCGGAAAATTGATGAAGGGCCAGCGGAACCCCCGTGTTGCGTCTTTGAAACGAAGACTTTTCCTTTCCGGTGAACTGACCGTTTTCGCCGACCGGAACCGGGAACTTTTCGATGCCGCCCTGGAAAAAGCGGTCCGTTCCTTTCAGCGGGCTCATAATCTGAAGGAAGACGGCGTAGCGGGTGGCGAAACCTTGCGCCTGATGAACATCCCTGTCGGGGAACGGATCGGGCAGATCCGTCTGAATATGGAGCGCTGGCGATGGATGCCCCGGAAATCCGACCGTTACATTCTGGTAAACATTCCCGCCTTTTCCATGAAGGTGGTGGAAAAGGAGAAAGTGGTTCTGAAAATGAAGACGATCGTCGGCAAGCAGGAGAATCCGACTCCCAGCTTCGGCG
Source organism: uncultured Syntrophales bacterium (assembly GCA_964541005.1). Lineage (GTDB taxonomy): Bacteria > Desulfobacterota > Syntrophia > Syntrophales > JAAYKM01 > JAAYKM01. The sequence goes on from CAZIPU010000222.1 coordinate 2,375, forward strand.
AAAAACTGACCCATATCGAGATCAATCCCACCTGGAATGTGCCGACGAGTATCGTCCGCAAGGAGATCATTCCCAAGGTCAAGCGTAACCCCAACTACCTGTCCAGTGAAAAAATCCGGATTTACCGGGACTGGCGACCCGACGCGAAGGAAATTTCGCCGGCCAGCCTTGATTGGAAGACGATCGACCCGAGGAATTTTCCTTATCGTCTTGTCCAGGATCCGGGACCGAAGAATCCCCTGGGACGGATCAAGTTTCTGTTTCCCAACAGCCATGACGTCTACATGCACGACACGCCGTCGAGACACCTTTTCAGCCGCGAGGGAAGAACCTTCAGTCATGGGTGCATCCGCCTCGAGAAACCGATCGATCTGGCCGAATACCTGCTTCGCAATGACGTGGGGTTCAAAAAGGCGCAAATCATGAAGAAAATCAACAGCGGTAAGCGTCTGGTGATCGCCCTGCGGAACCCGATACCCGTCCACCTCGTCTATTTTACCGTCTGGAGTGATGAGACGGGCTTTGTCTATTTCCGGGATGACCTCTACGAATACGACCGCTATCTGGGAAAGGCCATGAATCATCAGCAGGGCAAGACAGGGGGATTTCTCTTTTAAGTCCTTTTGTATTTAATCTTTCTTCAATCAATTTAGACAATTATCGTCGGATGTTCCCGTCTGTAAGTTCCTATATCATTGCCATAAGCTATCAAACCCATCGGGTAATAGTGATAATGAATTTGATTCGGTCAGGCCTCTTTGCATATAACCCTGAAGGTTGTTCTGCAAAGCGTTGAGCAGATTCATTAAAGAATTAATTTCAACAAGGATGAGACCGTAAAAAGTCGCAATAAACGACTATTTTGTCATTCCGGGCAGGCGTAGCGCGACCAGGAATCCATCAATTTCAGTAAGTTATGGATGCCGGATCAAGTCCGGCATGACATTCTGACCCACTTTTTACGATGCCATCAACAAGGAGGCTATGATGAAAAA
>CAZIPU010000223.1:0-3364 GCA_964541005.1 uncultured Syntrophales bacterium
GTTTTCTGCACATCCGCCACGGCCTGGCGGGAAAAGGCATAGGGAAAGACCAGACGGGGTCCGCCGGAAAGAGCGGCCAGGATGGCTGCCGCCACGAGGGCCTTGTTTTCCGAACACAGGCAGAGAAAATCATGATCTCCGTCCGCACTCCCAATGAGGCGCCTTATCCCCGCTGCAAGGGTTCTTATTTCCTGGTGGGTTGTCCCGTTCAGGATGAATTCGCGGTCCGGATCGGGAAGTGACGAGAACAGGGCTCGGGTCCATGCGGTTCCGGCCAGGTCACTTTTTACTTCGAAAGATCTTTTCATTACAGGCCACTGCTTTCCATATCTGCTTCATGAAAACTATTTAAATGGTTTTCATGGCGACAAAACGGTTAAAAATTCCCCGGGTATCCATTCGATGCGATGTTCTTCCGCCATAACCTGCCGGATGGGCCTTCGGCTCGAAAGAAAGACAAATCCCTTGACTTCTCTCATGGATTCCCATTTATTATGCGGCCGTCTATTAGCATATTTTGTTTCGGTTGAACATGTGGAAAAAACCGCTTTTTTTTGATACAGGAAGGGCAAATTTTCCGGCAGGACGCGTAAACGGGGGATCGAAAACCGCAAGACGGGCGGGGAAAAGGACAAGGGAATAAGACGGTGCACCCTCTGGCGATTGAGGACCTGATTCCGCATCGGGACAGGATGAAGCTGATCGAGGAGATCCTGGACATAACGGATGACAGCGCCGTCACTTCCGCCACGGTTTCCGAACAATGGCCCCTTGTGCAAGACGGCGGTGCCGATCCTATCGTCATCATCGAAATCGTCGCCCAGACGGCGGCCGTACATGTGAGCTGTAAAAAGGGGCCATGCGGCAGCGAGGGCGGGGGAGGGCGACTGGTCGGCATTAAAAATGCCGATTTCTTTACGGACAGCATTCCGCTTCAAGCCGTCCTGATAACAACCGTCCGGGATTTGTACAGTGCGGAGAATTACACGGTCCTGGAAGGAACGGTCCGACAGAACGACGAACTGATCGGTCGTGTCGAAATACAGGTGATCCGGTTCGAATCCGGAGAAGAAAGGCCAATGAGATCAGATGAGTGAGCACAATATGAACGATGACAGGGTCGCCCTGGTAACGGGAGGCAGTCGGGGTATCGGCAGGGCCATCGCCGTCGAACTTTCCCGAAACGCTTACCGGGTGATCATCACATACAAGGAAAATGTCGCCGCGGCGGAAGAAACCCTGGCCCTGATCCGGTCGGCAGGCGGCCGGGGGGAAGCGGTCCGCTTCGATGTCGCCGATTCATCCGAAGCTGCTGCCGCGATGGAAGACATCTTTTCCCGCTACAAGGAGATTCATGTTCTGGTCAACAATGCCGGTATCACCGCCGACGGGCTTTTCATGATGATGACGGAGGAAAACTGGGACAGGGTCATTCAGACGACCCTGAAAGGTTTTTTCAACGTGACCAGGCCGGTTATCCAGAGGATGGTCCGAAATCACCGGGGTTGTGTGGTGTCCATCTCCTCCGTATCCGCCATGATGGGAAACCGGGGACAGGCGAATTACGCGGCCGCCAAGTCGGGGCTGATCGCAGCCAGCAGAACCCTTGCCACGGAGGTCGCCCGCCTGGGCGTCCGGGTCAATGTTGTCGCCCCCGGTCTGATCGACACGGAAATGATCAAAGACGCCCCGGTGGCGAAGATCAAGGAAGTCATTCCCATGGCCAGGCTCGGAAAAGCGGAGGAAGTCGCAAAGGTCGTCCGTTTTCTCTGCTCCGATGACGCCTCCTATCTGACGGGACAGGTCATTTTTGTCGATGGGGGCATGTATTGAAAAACAAAGAAAGGACTGCGGTCAGGAAAGACGGGTTTGCCGCCGTGTCCGGATAATTTTATGATGAGCTTGAAAAACGCCATAAAGGGTATCTTTTTTTCGATCCTTCTGCTGGCCTGCTTTTTGACGGTCGGATGGGGAGAATCCTGGGAGGACATCAACCGTGAAACGGCGGGCATCGAATCGGTCCAGGCCGAATTTATACAGCATAAGCATTTGAAAATACTGACAAAGCCCCTCGTTTCCAAGGGGAAATTCTACTTCCAGAAGCCGGATTCGGTCCGCTGGGAATACTATTCCCCCGTGAGAAGCGTCCTTCTCATGCACCGGGGAAACGTTAAGCGCTACACCCTGGGAAGCCGCGGCATGGTCGAAGATTCAAGCGGAGCGCTTTCCTCGATGCAGGTGGTCGTCCAGGAAATCGGCCTCTGGAGCCAGGGGCGTTTTGAGGAAAGCGCCTATTTCAAAGCGGAATTCGTAGCGGGAAAGGGAAGGAAAATTATCCTGACGCCCAGGGAAGCCTCGTTTGCGGCCATGATTGCCCGGATCATCATCACGCCTTCGCCGGAGCGGAAAGGTGCCATCAAGTCCGTGAAAATTGTCGAGTCCGAAGGAAATTACACCCTTCTCGATTTCACGGATGTGAAAATGAATGAAAAGATCGGGGAATCGGTCTTCCGGAAAGCGGGGTGAAACGGCGGATGGCAGCAAAACGCTTTGGCCTCCCTTTGATCCTGGTGATGCTGTTTACCGCCTGCGTTCACAGCCCGGACATGAAACCCCTGGACCCGCTGACGGATCGGGCCGTGATCGAGGAATGCGGAAGACCTTTCGTCAAGAGTTCCTATCGCTTTGTCCACGCCATTGAAGCCGGCCTGCCCGGCGGCAGGACGGTCATGGTGATGGGGGTGACCGTGGTCGACCCGGAAGCGAAGTCCCTCCATAGTGTCCTCATGACGCTGGAAGGCCTGGTCCTGTTCGATGCGGAATACGATGGCAGCCTCTCCGTCAAACGGGCCGTTCCACCTTTCGACAGGGAATCTTTCGCCCGGAACATGATGGAAGATGTCCGCCTTCTTTTCCTGGCGCCGGAAAACGCATCGGCCCAGACCGGCGTTTTGAAGGATGGTTCGACCCTTTGCCGCTATGAGGGAAAGGATGGGGAAACCATCGATGTCACGATCCGGCCGGATCATGCCTGGAAAATCGAGACCTATGTGAATCCCTTCGAGCGTCTCCGGGAAATCAAGGCAGGCCATGACAAGGACGGGATGCCCCGGGAATTGGAGCTGAAAGGGTATTCACAAGGGGGGTATACCCTGCGGATGAGGCTGATCGATGAGGAACCCGTTTCCCCGGCAATGTCGCCGCCACCGCCGGAGGACGAAACGGAGGGGCAATAGCCTGTCACCGGCATCAGGAAATATCATGAAATTCAAGCTCATTTATCCGAAATGGAAAAAGCTCACCGGGCAAACGGAATTCCACCTGCCGCCCCACGGTCCCGTGGTCTTCGCGGCCACCATCCCCG
>CAZIPU010000224.1:0-3359 GCA_964541005.1 uncultured Syntrophales bacterium
CTGTTCTTGCAGGAGGTGACCTGAACCAGATATTTCTCGTCTCCTGTTTTCTTATGCATCTCCTCTGTCCTGGCTAAAGACACATCACCCGCTTTTTCCTTTTGCGGCAGGGGGGAAACAGGCAGCGCCTTAGCCTGTTCCGGTGCCGGCGATGATCTTTTTTCTCCGGACGGGTCCGCCTCCTTCAGGGGAAAGGCCGGGGGCGGCATGGTCGGCAGGGGAACAGTTTGTGCCGTCAGCCCGGCGGAGACGACCTCTTCTTTGGGACCCGGTTTTTCACTTTTAATCACGACTGAGACCGGTTGCGGCTTTTCCGCATCAAGCAAACCGGCCCATTCCAGAAAGCGGATCGGCATCTGACGGGATATCTTTTTCGGATAGGTCTCCAGATCATTCCCCACGACAATACCAAAGAGAAAGGCCGCAAACAGCAGTCCGGACATGCTGCAGACCAGCATGAAAAGTCCGAGTTTACGCAACCGTACTTCAAAATGGCGTACGTTGTCAGAAGCCATGTGCTCCCCTCATGCCGAACAATCCTCCGGGACAGGCATTCCTCACGGATCGTCGTCTACATTTTCTCCGGCGCCGATACACCCAGCAGATCAAGCGCATTCGCAAAAACCGTGCGGATCGATTTGACCAGAAACAGCCTGGCCGTGCTTTGAACCCGGTCCTCCGTCATCACCTTGTTTCGATTATAATAACTGTGAAACTGGCCGGCGAGATCATTCAGGTAAAACGTCAATCGATGCGGCTCCAATGTCTTGGCCGCCCCCTCGACAACCTCGGGAAACGCCGATATTGCCTTGACCAGTGCAATTTCTTCCGGCAGGGTCAAGGATTTCAGATCAACTTCTTCATAGCGGGGTAAGGCATAGCCCCGCTCCTCGGCGATACGCAGAATGCTGCAGATTCGCGCGTGGGCATACTGAACGTAATAAACGGGGTTTTCGTTGGACTGTTTTTTTGCCAGATCGAGATCAAAATCGAGATGGCTGTCGGAACGCCTCATCATGAAATTGTAGCGGGCCGCATCCGTGCCGACTTCGTCCAGTACCTGTCTTAACGTGTCAAACTGGCCGGCCCGCGTGGACATGGCGATGGGTTTCCCCTCACGCAGGAGATTCACCAGTTGCACCAGGACAACTTTCAGGGCGTCTTTCCCGAACCCCAAGGCCTGGACACAGGCCTGCATCCTGGGAATGTATCCGTGATGATCCGCTCCCCAGATATCGATAACCGTATCGTATCCCCGTTCAAACTTGTTCTTGTGATAGGCAATATCGGCGGCGAAATACGTCGGTTCACCGTTCTGCCGGACCACAACCCGGTCTTTTTCGTCACCGAACAGCGTGGTTCTGAACCAGGACGTGTTATCCTCACGGTAAATGAAATCCTTCTTTTCCAGCTCCGCAAGAAGCCCTGTGACCCCGTTGTTCTGGTGAAGTTCCCGTTCACTGAAGTATCGGTCGAACGATACACCGAAAACGCGCAGATCCTCCTTGATTCCCTCCAGGATAACGCCACCGGCATAATCGGTAAACGCCCGGACCAGCTCGTCCTCAGGTTTTTCGACCGCCTTCCTTCCCTCTTTCTCAAGAATTTCCTGGGCCAGATCTTTAATGTAATCGCCCTGATAACAGGTATCGGGAAATTCGACACTTTCTCCCAGCAATTGCCGCAGACGCAGGTAGACGGATTTACCCAGGTTATTCATCTGGTTGCCGGCATCGTTGATGTAGTATTCCCGGGACACGGCGTATCCGCAGGCATCGAGCAGGCGGGCGATCACGTCACCGACGACGGCCCCCCGGGCATGACCGATATGCAGGGGACCCGTCGGATTGGCACTGACGAATTCGACCTGCACCTTTCTGCCCTGTCCCAAATCATTTTTACCGTAGTCCTTCCCTTCTCTGTCGATGGCCTCCAGAAGGCACGGCCAGATGCTCTCCCGGATGAAAAAGTTGATGAAACCCGGGCCCGCTATTTCGACCTTCTCGACAACATCTTGCCCATCAAAGTTATCCCGGATCGCCTCGGCGATCTTCCGCGGATTCTGCCTTAATTTCGATGCCAGGACCATGGCCACATTGGTGGCATAATCTCCATGACTTTTGTCCTTTGTCGCGTCAACTTCGATAAAGGGAACATCACACTCCGGCAGCCCCTTCCCCGCACAGTCTTTAAGGGCCCGGTCGATAGACCGGACAATACTTTTTCGCAATGATACGATCAAACCCAGACCTCTGATAAAAAAAAGTGACAAGCAACGTCCTGACATCACTTGTCACGGTATTTACTTCACTCCAAACACAGGGAACGAACCGCCCGGCGATGCTTACGGAAGAACCGTCCGGCGACCACAGCTCAGGAGGCTACTGTGACTCCCTGTATTTCCGGTCGGCCTCATCAATGTCCCTGTCCTTGATGGACAGATCCCTCGAATAATCAGGACAGTGCACGCAGCCCGCGGCATCGGTCGAAACACTGAATTTCTTCTGACAGCTCTCTCTCCATGCACAGATTGAGCAATACCGTTTCTCCGTCCCCATAGTTCACCTCTTGTGAATTGATATGAACAGACTTCGCGTATCTACAACCAGTCGTTCAGAAAAGTCAAGATCTTTCCTCTGTTCCGCAGGTCCGCAATTCCCGTTTATCCGGCCCCAGATCGGGATGCGCCTCTTGAAAAAGGAGGCATTCATTTCCTGTCCTACACGGTCAGGAAAAGATATCTCAGGAAGGCTTCGCCGAAAAAGAAATACAAGACCGCTCCCAGGGCAAGGAAAGGTCCGAAAGGGACGGCATATTTCATATCCTGTCCCTTGACGACCATCAGGGTTATCCCGATCACAGCCCCCGTAAAAGAGCTGCAGAGAACAATGAACAGCAGGGATTTCCATCCGAAGAAAGCGCCCAGCATGGCCAGAAGCTTGATGTCGCCTCCCCCCATACCTTCCCGCTTCGTAATCCATTCGTATCCCACGGCAATAACATAGAGGATACCGCCGCCGACCAGAAGCCCGATCAGTGCTTCGAGGAAAGGCACCTCCATGACAAACACGGCGGCGAGAAAGCAGAGCGGTATTCCCGGAAGACTGATCACATCCGGAATGATCTGATAATCAATGTCAATGAAAGTGATTACGACCAGGGACGCCGTAAAGAAAAGGGCAGCGGCCAGCTTCAGGGTCAGACCGTATTTCCAGAAAAGCAGGACAGCCAGACATGCCGTCAGCGCCTCGATGAAGGGATAGCGGAGTGAAATCCGTTCTCCGCAATCCCGGCAGTGTCCGTTCAGAATCAGGTAACTGATGATCGGGATGTTGTCATGGAAACGGATGGGATGAGAA
>CAZIPU010000225.1:0-3337 GCA_964541005.1 uncultured Syntrophales bacterium
CCCACGGCCTTTTCCGTTTCAATATAGCGGCTTTTCATCAACCCTTCTCCCTCTTTTTGATTCAAACGTTATATTTATACCATTATAACGATAGTGCCAAAATACCCGCTCATCTGGACCAGCCGTAAAGAGAGCGGCCATGCGTGTCGGATACATCAGGATGTATGGGAATACAACAGGGTTTCGGGGGATGTCAAGGCAAACATCCGGGTGGCGGACAAGAGGGGAGGTATCCGTCCGGACGAAGGGGAAGGATCCGGGAAGAGATTTTGAGCGTATTACCCGGGGACGCCGTATTCGGCAGTGTCCCCGGCCGGGTAGAGGGCCGCTTCAACCGTCTGGAAAAGCGTTCCTGCCGTATCTTCGGTCTCCATCTCCACGATTCCCATGGACACGGTGGGGTGGGGTTTGCGTCTTCCGTCGGGCATGATCGGTACCGCCTCCATGATTTCCTTTTTGAGCCTGTCGGCAACGGCTGCCGCCGCTGACAGGTTTTTGTCCGGGAGAAGCACCAGGAAATCGCTGTTGCTGTACCGTGCAACCACCTCCCGTGGGCGGAGATGATCGCTGATGGTGTGCGCCAGGGAGTACAGGACGCGATTCCCGTAAGCGGTGCCGTATTTTTCGTAAAACTGGTTCAAATGATCAACGCCGATCAGGATTATGGATAAAGGCGTTTCGTCGACACGGGCCCGCTGCATCTGGCGTCCCAGGGTCCGCTCAAGCCAGTAACGGTTGCGGAGTCCCGTCAGAACGTCGAGACTTCCGTAGTGAGAAGACTCCAACTCGATTTGTCCTTCTTCACCTGCGGGGGAATCGCTATGACGAAGACGCCGTGTCATGCTGAACAGGAGGTTGCAGGCGGCGGCATGGGATGCGTGTACCAGGGACCAGAGGATATCTTCTTCAATGCACAGCAATCGGCTGGGTTCACTGGCGACGACGAAGGCTGTGGTCGGTTGCTGATCGATAACCGACATTTCCCCGACATTTTCCCCGGGTCCCAGAATCGCATCGGGAATGCTCTCCAGGGAATCCGTGTGAATTCTCAGGAATCCTTCAAGGATGCAATAGACCGTCTGGTTCGACTGGCCCGGCCGGATCAGAATCTCTCCCTGTTCGGCGGTTCTGACCGTACAGGCATCCAGGAGACCGCGTATGGAGTCAAGGCCGACATTTTTGAAAAGGTAGATTCCCTCAAACTCTTTTTCCTCCACATAGGTCGAATCGGTCATATCCTTCTTCCTCCCCCCTCAATTGAAGCGCGCGTTTTTAGATGACTTCTGTTTTAAAAAAAACCGGAACCAACACGGGCATGGACGATGAATAAAGACTTCCACACCTGGAGGGGACTTATATCAGCGTAGTTAAAACATTGGCAATATCAACTGTTTCCGAAATCACAGTTGAAGCGGACAACGCCGATTCGGAGGGACGCCCTGGCGGCTTAAGGGACCAGGAGGGAAGGGTGATGATCGTAAGCTGGAAAACCGGAGGTGATCAACTGCCGTAGTTATGCTCGATCGTTTTCTGGAAGGAAATTGCGGGCCACTGCTTCATCGTATCCTGAAGGCGCCATTCATTGGGAGCGAGGTAAGCGAGATTCCCCTCCGCATCGTAAGCCAGGTATGATTTTGCAGCCTTCTCGAATTCTTTGAGGGCCATTTTGTTGTCCGCATGAATCCAGCGGACGGTCGTGTAATCGATGGCCTCGCAGAGGCAATCGACGTTGTACTCATCCCGCAAACGCGACAGGATGACCTCGAACTGCAGAACGCCGACGGCGCCCAGGATAAAATCGCTGTGCCCCAGGGGTTTGAAGAGCTGGACGGCCCCTTCTTCGGCGAGCTGGACCAGGCCCTTTTCCAGTTGCTTCGACCGCAGGGGATCGCGCAGACGGACCCGGCGGAAATGTTCGGGGGCGAAATTCGGGATCCCCTTGAACCGTAAGGCTTCCTTCTTCGTGAAGGTATCGCCGATCTTGATCGTCCCGTAATTGTGGATGCCGATGATGTCGCCGGGAAAGGCCTCCTCGACGTGGCTGCGCTCCTGGGCCATGAACATGGTCGCCTGGTTGATCTGGATGTCTTTCCCCAGGCGGTGGTGCCGCACCCGGATGCCGGGGAAAAATCGCCCGGAACAGATCCGGAAAAAGGCGATCCGGTCCCGGTGGGCCGGGTCCATGTTGGCCTGGATCTTAAAGACAAACCCGGAGAAATCCTCCTCCGTGGGGTCCACCATGCGGGTCGTGGCCTCGCGGGGCGCCGGAGCGGGGGACAGTTCAACAAAGGTGTTCAAAAGTTCCCGGACGCCGAAATTGTTGACGGCGCTGCCGAAGAAGACCGGCGTTTGATTCCCCTTCAGGTATTCCTCACGGCTGAAGGGGTTGGCCGCCTCCGACAGGAGTTCCACGTCGTCCCTTAACTCGTTCGCCTGCCCCCCAAGCAGTTCGTCCAACTGCGGATCGTAGAGATCATGGATGACGATTCCTTCCTGAATCCGGCCGTGATGGGTCTGGGAGAAGAGGTGCAGTTCTTTCCGGTACAAGTCGTAGGTGCCCTTGAAGAGTTTTCCCATGCCGATGGGCCAGGTCATGGGCACGCATTCGATCTGCAGGGAATCCTCGATGTCCGAGAGGATCGTCAGGGGTTCGAGACCGGCCCGGTCGAGCTTGTTGATGAAGGTGACGATGGGGGTGTTGCGCATGCGGCAGATTTCCATCAGCTTTTTCGTCCGCGACTCGACGCCCTTGCCGCTGTCGATGACCATCAGGGCGCCGTCCACGGCGGTCAACACGCGGTAGGTGTCTTCGGAGAAATCCTCGTGGCCCGGCGTATCCAGGAGATTGACCTCGTAGTCCTGATAGCTGAAGTTCATGACGGACGTGCTGACGGAAATGCCTCTTTCCTTTTCCATGGACATCCAGTCGCTCGTCGTATGGCGGACGGCTTTCCGGGCCTTGACGGCCCCGGCCATCTGAATCGCCCCGCCGTACAAGAGGAGCTTTTCCGTTAACGTCGTCTTCCCCGCGTCGGGATGACTGATGATGGCAAACGTACGCCTTCTCTGTATTTCTTCTTCATTACTCATATAATCGCCTTTGGGGTCATTCCGACCGCAGGGAGAAATCTGATGATCCAGCGGATATGATGTGCCACAATAAAAAAAGGGCTCTACCTGCAGCCCTTTCCGATATGCCTAAAAACACACCCACCTGCCTTGCGAGGTGACTTATACAGAAGCAAGTCCAAATTGTCAAGAAATCATCATAAATTCGTCCCTTACGCGATATTCATTAAGGGATTGCTCAACCGTCGCCGGACGTTTCCATCCATGT
>CAZIPU010000226.1:0-3333 GCA_964541005.1 uncultured Syntrophales bacterium
GAGACGCTTCATCCTGCGGTGAATGCTTTTCAGAACGGATTTTGACCGCGGCGGGCTTCCCGCCGGGTGAAACCTTAAGCTTCCTCAGGTATGCTTCCGCATCCCTGAAGGGTTGGTAGAAGGCGGCGTCTTTCATTTCATTGTCTTGTCATCATGCTTATCATATCGTTGCGAACGAACGCGAGCGTGTGGGCGCGGGCTCCGTCCTCCCGTTTCTAAATGAGGCGGGCATAGCGCGGCCTGTACTCTGTTGTGCCACGACGAATTCCGATCCGGCATCCATTCGCAAGATGTCGGACACTGGAAATGGACCCCGGATCAAGTCCGGGGTGACGTCTAAAGATTTTTACCTGAAATCAAATGGCAATCTTGGATACCAGTTGTCTAAACTAAATCCGCATGAGAAATACCAACGGGGGAAACCTCAGAAATTAAACGGCTTACAGATGACTTCCCGGATCTTCAGGTCGAAGAAACGATAGCTGTTGGCAGGCTGCAAAACCAGCGCCGTGTCGCACCCTTCGGCCGTGCCCCCGATGGCGATTACATCTTCGTCGGTCCGGACGAGCCCCGCATCGGCCGTCATCAGGGCGATTTCGATGGCCACCTTGGTTCCCTGGCCGAAGGTCCGGAGGGTGTAAGCCATGATTTCATCGACCTGGTAGGTATTGAGCTTGTTCCGGACGGCACGCCCCACGCCGCCGAAGGCATGCTGACCGGTAAAGAGGGTAATCCCCTTTTGTTCCAGGGCGAGCCGGTTTTTGTCCGGGAGTTCCTGAGTATTGGAGGCGGCAAACCCCGCCACGTGAGTAACGGCGATAATCGGGGTTTCGGGAGGAAATATCTCCAGGGCATCCAGGGCCGTTTTGCCGCTGCAGGTAGCGATCAGCACATGATGGATCCCGCCCGATCCGAATCGCTTTGCCGCTGCCTGAAGAACGGTCCGCGTATTGACGGAACCGGGACCCGGAAAGTATATGGTTGGACATTCGCGGTTTTCTGGCGATGCCGACATGCGGAAACTCCTTTCTCCGGTTTACGATTGAACCTGTTAGAACAGATGCGTCTGCCTGGCGTCTTCTTTCTTCGTATCCGGAAGGACGGCAGCTTGTTCCTTAGGCTTGCGGACCAATTTCTCCTTTTCCGTGACGATCAGAAAGGTTGCCGTGCACCGCAGGACCGGCCGGTCCTGGTCGTCCTTGATCAGGCAGTCACCGATAATGATCGATTTGCCTTTCTTGAATACCGTCGCTTCGGAAAGCAGCTCTCCTTCCCTGACCGGCGCCAGAAAATTGCTTTTCAGCTCCACCGTTGTGAGCCCTTCGTTTTCTTTCAGCAAAGGCATGACGGCATGGGCGATGCTTTCATCCGCCATGGCCACCATGATCCCCCCCTGAACCAGCCCTGCACCCTGAAGGTATTCAGGGCGGATGGTCATACGGAACCTCGCGTATCCGTCACGGATCGTTTCATATCTGATTCCCATGAAGCCCAGAAAGGGATTGATCTCTGAATCCCCCTCATGAAGCCGCTTGAGGTACGTCGCATAGTCAAACATGGATGATGCAAACCCTCCCGATATGAGGTTGAAAAAAAGGGATCATGCAGTGAGCCCTGTTGGGGTCATATAAATAGGAAACGGTTTCGTGTCAACGGGAAAGTCTTCCGGCCTGTCGCCCCGGCCGGATAAAATCGGGTTGACAAAAAAGAATTATGTTATACTTTAGCGCCGGATTGAAAACGACACGAAGGAGGAGATCATGCTGGAAGTGACGGATGACGCCCTGAAATTTCTTGCGGAGATGATGGACCAGATGGGAGGCAATCAGAAAATCCGCCTGTCCATGATGGAGACCTGAGGGGGAGACGGATTAGGGCTGGTTCTGGATGAACCCCAGGAAAATGACGAAGTCTTCGTCAAGCAGGGAATTACCTTTCTGGTAACAAAGGATCTCTACGAAAAGGCCAAGCCGATTGAAATTGACTTCGCCGGGACCGGTCCCGGAGGCGGCTTCAAGATTACGTCCAAACTGAAGACAGAGGGGGCCGGCTGTTGCTGATTGCCTCGAGAGGGTTGGTTTTTTAACACGAAAAAAGAGGATTCGAGTCGATTCCGTCCGGGCCATGCAGAGTCGGATTGAAGAGATTCTATGATGATGTGCCGGTATCGAGGTGCACCCGATATGGAGGAAAATATGCTGGATGTAACGGAAAAGGCGATCGATTTTCTTATGAATCTCATGGAGCGGATAGAAGGTGACCAGAAGATTCGCCTGGCCATGGCGGATACGTGCTGCGGGGACGCCTTGGAGCTGGTTCTGGATCAGCCCCATGATGATGACGAAGTGATCGTGATTCAGGGGATTACTTTCCTGATTGCCAAAGATCTCTATGAAAAGGCGAAACCTATCGGGATCGATTTTATTGAATACACGCCCGGTGCGGGTTTCAAGATTACATCCAACCTGAAGACCGGGGGAACCTGCTCTTGCTGAAAGGCGGCTCCGATAGGAGGAACGTTCCATCGGGTTATCGACAAAAGCCATGAACGATTATCAAGACCCTGATCAGGAGTTGATGCGAGCGCAGGAGCTTGCACGGGCCGGTTGCTATGATGAGGCTATTTCGCTGTACCGTGAATTGATGAGGAGTCACCCTGAAGATGATTCCTATCACTTTGCTCTGGCCTGGATTTACCATGACTGTGGACGGAAGGAGGAAGCCGTTGCAAGCTTTCAGGAACTTTTTGAAAAGGAACTGAAACGGAAGGTATTCAGCGGTTTTGCCTTCGACGAACTCGTTCGTATCTACAAGAAAGACGGGAATCTGGATCTGCTGGTCGATACCTGCGAGCGGGCGGTGGCTGTCCAGAAGGATGATTTTTCCCTCCTGGGCGACCTGGGCGACGCCTACCTGCGGATCGGGCGATGGCAGGACGCCATCGGAATCTTTGAAAGAATGATTGCCATGGAACCGGATTCCTCCGCTGTTTTCTGCTGCCTTGGAAATGCCTATGCCGCCGAGGGGGAGCTTCACAAGGCCCGGGAAGCTTATGCAAAGGCCGTGGAGATCGAACCCGAACGGGAGGAGATTTTCCTCTGCCGTTTGGCCGAAGCATACCTCAAGGCCGGTCATATTTCTGCTGCCGAGGAGATACTGAAAGCATGTCTCGCCGGCAGGACAAACCCGCTTCTATACCTGGATCTGGCGGATCTGCTGCTGGGAGAGGGACGCATCGGGGAAGGACGGGATCTGCTGGAAAAAGCGGTGAACCTTGATCCCGAATCGGAAGGGGCGTTCTGTAACCGGTTCGGAAACAGCCTGGCCCGGGCG
>CAZIPU010000227.1:0-3296 GCA_964541005.1 uncultured Syntrophales bacterium
CTCCTGCGTCCCGAACGCAGTGCCCTACCAAACTGGGCCACATCCCGACAGGCGAATTTCTATATATAATTTATTTTTAAATGTCTATGTTTTTTTCTCGGTCCGGCGATTCTTGTAAAGATCCCTGTTGACAGAATACGAAGGTTATGTCAAAGGCTGCTTTTCCGATGTTTCTCTTTGAGAAGGAGTCCGTTCATGATCGTTTATGATTTGAAATGTGAAAACGGTCATAAATTCGAGGGTTGGTTCTGTGACAGCGCCGCCTTCGAAGACCAGAATGCACGCAGGCTGATCAGTTGTCCTGTTTGCGGGAGTTGCAACAATCAGATTGTGCCTTCTTCGGTGATGTATATCGGCAGGGAAAGCGGATCGCTTCGTGATCATGAGCACCCGGGCGAAATTTCCCTGCAGCAGGCGTATGACCTTTTTAAGAACCATGTCGACCGTCATTTTGAAGATGTCGGTGACCGTTTTACCGAGGTGGCCGTGAGGATTCACCGGGGTCTCGAAGCGGAAAGAAATATCAAAGGAACGACAACAGAAGGGGAAGAAGAATATTTAAGGCAGGAGGGCATCGCGTTTTACAAACTCCCTTCTATTAAACTGGATAGTTGACCGATGATTCACTTCCCGGTACGGGCCTTCCTCAATGGTTCATAGCAGGTGTTCCCGGTTCAATCGAGCGCCGGGTTCGTTTCCGGTATTATATAATGATGCAGAACACCTATTCAAATATCATTGCTGCCATCGGCAACACACCCCTGATCGAGATTCAGCGCCTGAATCCAAACAAGAAAGTGCGTGTCTTTGCGAAGCTGGAGAGCTTCAATCCGGGTGGATCCATCAAAGACCGGGTTGCCCTTTATATGGTGGAACAGGCTGAAAAACGGGGGGAACTGACGAAGGACAAGATCATCCTGGAGGCGACGAGCGGCAATACGGGGATCGGTTTGGCCATGGTTGCCGCAGCCAAGGGTTATCATCTCTGCGTCATCATGTCGGAGTCGGCCAGTGAAGAAAGGAAACGGATTCTGAAAGCCCTCGGCGCGGAGTTGAACTTTACCCCCGCGAATCTGGGGACGGACGGCGCCATTGAAGTGGCCTACCAGCGGATCCGGGAAAATCCGGATCGCTACTTCGCGACGGACCAATTCAACAACTATGATAATGTCCTGGCACATTACTATGGAACAGCCGAAGAAATCTGGCGACAGACTGAGGGTGAGGTCACCATGGTCGTGGCCACCCTGGGCACGACGGGGACGGCCATGGGCATCTCTAAAAGGTTGAAAGAGTACGCCAAATCGGTCCGGATTGTCGGGGTCGAACCTTATCTTCAGCACAAAATCCAGGGACTCAAAAATATGAAGGAGTCCTATCGACCTGGTATTTACAATAAGAATCTCCTCGATGAGAAGGTGAACATCCTCGATGAAGAGGCCTTCGAGATGGCCCGGAGGATGGCACAGGAAGAGGGGATCTTCGTCGGGATGAGCTCCGGTGCCGCCATGCATGTGGCCCTGCAGCAGGCGAAAGGACTGGACGAAGGGCTGATTGTGGTGATTTGTCCCGATGGCGGTGAGCGTTATCTGAGCACCGAATTGTTTGCCGATAAAGAAAATTCTACCTTGAAGTTCTATAACAGCTTGACCCGGGAAAAGACCTTCTTCCGCCCGATCAATCCGCAGATGGTACTCATGCATTCCTGCGGTCCGACGGTCCATGAAATCCCCCATCTTGGAAGCCTCCGCCGGTTTGCCGTATCGGATTTGATCCGGCGTTACCTCGAATTCAAGGGGTTTCCCGTCCGTCATGTCATGAACATCATCGATCTGGCCGATCGGTCCATCAAGGGGGCGGAACGTGCCAACACGGATCTGTCGGAATATACGCAAAAGCACACGACGGCCTTTCTGCGGGATATGAATATCCTCAACATAAAGGAAGGGGATGAGTATCCCCGGGCCAGTGAAAACGTGCCCAGGATGATCGAACTCGTCGAGAAACTGGTCCAGAAGGGTTTTGCCTACGAGAAGCTGCGGTCGGTCTATTTCGATATCTCGAAACTGCAGGATTACGGCCGTCTTTCCAATATCGATCTGAAACGCGTTAAGCATGGCCTGACGGTTGATCTTGACGATTATGAAAAAGACAGTCCCGGAGATTTTACGCTCCTGAAAAGGACCACCCTGAGCGAACTGAAAAAGGGCATCTATTTCCAGACCCGCTGGGGCAGTGTCAGACCGAGCTGGCATCTGGAATGCGCTTCGATTTCCCTGGACCATCTGGGAGATACCTTCGATATTCATTCGAGCGGCAACGATATCATCTTTCCTCACTGCGAAAATGTCATGGCGATCGGCCGGGCGGCGACGGGAAAAATGATGGCCAATTACTGGCTCAATACGGAACTGGTGATGACCGACGGGAAAAAAATGTCCCGCTCCCTGTCCAACACCATGACTATCGAAGATCTCGAGAAAAAAGGATTTTCCGGGAAAGAGATCCGCTTCTTCCTGCTCAGCCTGCATTATCGTAAATCCCTTAACTTTACATGGGGTGCCCTGGAAACGGCGAAGAATACCGTCAGAAGAATAAACGGTTTCGTTCAAAGACTTCTGCGTTCCCCGGATGGTGCGGGCTATCCCGATACGGACCAGCTCCTGTATGCCCTCAAAAAACAATTTTCCGATGAGATGGATGATGATCTTAATATTTCAGGGGCTTTGGCCGCCCTGTTCGAGTTTGTGAGGCAGGTCAACCCCCCCTTGGTGGAGGGACTTCTCGCTCCGGTGGAGAAAGAACATGTACTGGAGGCCATGCGGAAGATCGATTCCGTCCTCGGTATCATGACCTTCCAGAAACAGAGCATTTCCCCGGAAGCGCTCCAACTATTGCAGAAGCGGGAAGATTTGCGGAAAAGGGCCGAATGGAAAGCAGCCGATGAGATCCGAAAGCAGTTGGACGACATGGGTATCGAAGTCCATGATACGCCGGACGGAATAACCTGGACATTGAAGTAGGGAAAGAGGAAGAACGACGGTAGCCCGGAACCGCGGATCAATGTGGTGTAAGTACGCATTTTTTGAGACCCTGAAACGAATAAGGGACTTATCTTTTTATATTTAAAAGAAATTTCTTGACAAACATGATGAATCGAACTAAATTCCGCATTTCTCATTCAGGCGCTTTCGTGCGCCCGCAACAAAAAACGTTGGCTTTCGGGCGGGATAGAGATATTGCGGCTGGCGTAGCTCAACAGGTAGAGCAGCTGATTTGTAATCAGCAGGTTGCGG
>CAZIPU010000228.1:0-3203 GCA_964541005.1 uncultured Syntrophales bacterium
GAAATCAATCCCTTGTTCGAATCCCTCTACGATCTCGTTTTCCCCCGCCAGGCCGATATCCGCTCCCCGGTGGGCACCGATGGCCAGGAAAAGGGCTTTGAATCCCTTTTTCTTCAATTCATCCCATTTTAAGTGCTCGATCCGCCGATTCAGCAAGACCTCCACCCCCATCCTCTTGATCAGGTTTGTTTCATGAAGCAGGATGTCCTTGGGAAGGCGGTAATCGGGTATCCCCACGGCGGCCATTCCTCCCATCACCGGAAGGCTGTCAAACATGGTCACACCGTACCCCATCAACCGCAGGTGATAGGCCGCCGCCAAGCCGGCCGGTCCCGCCCCGAGAATACAGACTTTTTCTTTTTTCTTCGCCTGAGGCGGGGTCAGGGCGGTGCACCCTTCTTTCAGATCCTGGTCGGATGCCGCCCTTTTCAAAAGACGTATGGCCACGGGCGCATCCACTTTCTGACGGATACAGGCGGCCTCGCAGGGGTGGGTGCAGGCCCGGCCGATCACGCCGGGGAGAATACATTTCGAACGGATCAGGGACAGGGATTCCCGGAACTGAAAGTTCTTGATCTTCTCGATGTAGGCCGTAACCGGCAAGCCCGCCGGGCAGGCCTCGATGCATGGCGCCGTTACGGCGGATTCATAACCGTGGTTGAATAACTGTCTCTCACCTCTGATCAGGGCAAGAAAAGCCCCCTGAAAACATTTCACGGCGTCCGCCACCGGAACGAGGGCCGCCGACCGGCCAAAGTTACACTTTCCGTTCACCGATACTTCATGAGCGATCTCGGCTATTTCCTTGAGGTCCTGACGGGTTCCCATCCCTTCCATAAATTTGCGGAAGATCTCCATGACCCGGTCAATGCCGATCATGCAGACCGAACATTCCCCGCAGGAAATTTTCCGGGCTTCCCGAAGGTATGCGTATGTCAGGGATGGAATATCCGTTTCCTCATCCCGGAGAATGATCCCGTTCCAGGCCATGAGCCCCCTAAACGGCAGATCCTTGAACTTGTCCGGACAGGTTCCTTTGACGGGAGAACCTTTGCCGCCTCGCTGGTCGATGACCTTGCCGCCCCATGTGCTGAACACGGGAAACGGTCCGGGAGAGGAAGCGGGTGCGCTTGGTAGCCTAACCTTTTCGATCGGGTGGGGTTTCTTCATCGTGTTCACCTTTTCATGAAATACGGCTGCTGTTTAAAGACATCGGAGCGGACTGCCTGCGAACGGGCAGTCGCATGGTAAGGTATGTACGGGAATGCCTCCCGGTATGCTCCTGGAAAGCAGCAGATTGTGGCAGACCGTATAAAACCTGCGTCTGACCGATCATCGTCCTCTTTATGGAACCGCCTACCATGCCGGTACTCCTTTCAACAGCAAACCGAATCAGGGTGTCCAAAAGATTCCTCAAATACCTTAAACAGACTGGAATGAACGGTAAAGGTGCATTGACGGACAACTACATTATGGAAATACCGAAAGCAGGATCAGATTGCAATCAAAAAAAGGATTCCCAACACCGGGATTACCCATACCGGTTGTTCCGGGACAGGCCGGAACAATCGAAGCCGTCATAAACACCGGCCAGATGCGATGATCCGGTCGGTTCTCTTTACTGTGGCAATCAAAAAGAGAAACGGGTATACGGGAAACAAACCGAGAGGACAACAAGGAGGAAAATCCATCTTGAGCAAAGCGAAAAAACCCGTCAGGCAGTCCCCTGATTATCCCATCTATGAAAAAATGAAACGCAAGAATCCACGGGCGGCCCTGTTCTGGATTGCCGGTGACCGCCTTTATCACACGGGGCTGACCCTGACCATGTTGTCGATCCCGGCCCTGTTCTGGGTCTACACGCAAACCGGCACCGCCGGGCTGTTTCCCTGGCTGGTCGGCGCCCTGGCCGTATCCGTCGGTATTTTCTTCCTGGGAATCGTCTTTAAAAGGGAAGCTTATAAACTGGCCATCAAAGACGGCATGGACATTCACAAAGCGGTTTGACTAAGTGCACATCCTTATACAAGACATTTTCAAACTCCGGTCTTCCTGACATCCTCTGATCCGACCGGCCTCGGGATCCCTTTCACGCGAAGTAGGCTTTCCATCCGGCCAACAGGGACGCGGGTTTGAGGCTCAGCGCCCCCGATGCCTCGGCGACGGGCGTGAAACCGCAGTCCCGGCAATGGATCCGACCCCGGCTTTTGACATAGCAGCCCTGGGTAATCGTGCCGTCGGGGTTGACATTGATCAGCAGATCGTCCCGGCAGGACCAGGTATTGTTGATCATGTGCCGCAAGACACCTTTGGAATTGATCAGGGGAAAGTCTTTCTTCAAGCGGATCACGTTCTCCAGGGCCTGTTTTCTTTCCCGGTGGGCCAGGGCAAGGGACGTTTCGCCCTGATTGTAGGGATAAAACAGTTGGACGGTAATGCCTTTCACCGTCGGAACCGTCTTCAGGAATGTGCACAGGGGCGTCAAATCCCGCCAGTTTTCCCGATTCATCGTGTAATGGACCATCACCCTGGGATGTGTCGTCGACCGGAGATTTTGCAGAATCCGCGAGAAGGAGCCACTCCGGAGACGGTCATGCGTTTTCCGCAACCCATCCAGGCTGACCCAGACCGCGTCGGCGGAACAGTCCAGGGGGAATGTTCCGTTGGTCGTCACGGCGACCCGCAGAAAGTATCGCTTCGCATAGGCAATCAGATCGTGAAGAGAGTGACCCCCATCCTCCCAGAGGAAAGGCTCTCCTCCTTCGAACACAACGATCTGCGTTCCCCGGTGGTGAAGGGCATCCAACGCTTTGAGCGCCGTCTCCCACGACATATGGGCATTGGCTTCCCGCGACCGACGGTGAAAAGGGCAAGCCAGACAGGCAAGGTTACAGCGATAGGAGAGCTTGAAGCTGGCCAGAAGGGGCAGCTTCCGGCCAAGAATCTTTAGCCTGAAGCCAAAAATCAGGAGTTTCCATATTCCGGCAAGTTGCCTCATTCTATCGTGCATATGGAACAGATTCCCGTTCTTTTCAATTCTTCCATTCGGACGTGCATTGTACAATGCGGAACCGTCGCGGCTCGATTTGCCGGACCTGCTATTCCCCCCGTCCGCCGTCAACGGGGCGATCAATAGCACGCCGCAACGAAGGAGAAAAGCATAAATCCTGCGACCGGACAAACCTTTTCGGAGACTGGCCGTA
>CAZIPU010000229.1:0-3114 GCA_964541005.1 uncultured Syntrophales bacterium
TGGCCTCCTCAGAAAAGTCTCCTGCGGAAATGATTTCCCGGATCATCGGTTCTCCCCGGGTCAGCGTCCCCGTCTTGTCGAAGACCACCGTCGTGAGGCGATGGGCCTTTTCAAGGCTTTCTCCTCCCTTGATCAGAATTCCCCGCTCGGCACCGATACCCGTTCCGACCATGACGGCCGTGGGCGTAGCCAAACCCAGGGCACAGGGACAGGCGATCACCAAAACGGAAACGAAATTCAGGAGGGCCCTGCTGAAGGAGGCCTCGGGTACGAGAAAATACCAGACCAGGAACGTGATCAGCCCAATGACAAAAACGACGGGAACAAAAACGGCGGCGATCCGGTCCGCCATCCTCTGTACCGGAGCCTTGGATCCCTGCGCTTCCTCGACGAGATGCACGATCTGTCCCAGGACGGTCTCGGCACCTACCCCCGTCGTCCGATATTGGAAGCTGCCCGACTTGTTCAACGTCGCGGCGAAAACCTTGCTCCCTACTGCCTTGGAAACAGGCATGCTCTCTCCCGTCAGCATGGATTCGTCTATCGTGGATTCACCGGACAGAACAACGCCATCCGTCGGGATTTTTTCTCCGGGCCTAATCAAAATGAGCTCGCCACCGATCAGGTTTTCCACCGGGACATCCTTTTCGCTCCCATCCTGGATAATCCGGGCGAATTTGGGTCGCAAGTCCATCAACTTCCGGATGGCCTGGGACGTCCTTCCTTTTGCCTTTGCCTCCAGAAGGCGGCCGAGCAGAATCAGGGTGACGATCATGGCGGCCCCGTCGTAATAGACATGGGGCATGAGGTCTGCCCGGGTGAAGAAGCCGGGAAACAGGGTGGCCGCCACAGAGTACCCGTAGGCGGAAAGGGCTCCCACAGCAACCAGGGTGTTCATGTCACTTGTTTTCTTTTTCGCCGCTTTATAGGCTCCGACGAGGAAACGTTCACCGACCCAGAAAACAACGGGCGTCGTCAAAACGAAAAGGATATAAAGAACGATCGATCGGGGAATCGACGCCAGAAAGGGAAACCAGTGCTGCATGGAACCCATGAAGACAAGCAGGCTTAAAATCACGCCGACCGAAACCCGGATCTTCAGATCTCTGATCTCGCGTTCACGGGCCTGGGCAATCGGATCCGTCCCCATTTCATCCGGAATACCCAGGTATTCATAGCCGCTGTCCCGGATCACCCGCCCGACAGCGTCCACACCGGGCCACGTGCCCGGATCGTAGACGATCGATGCCCTGGCCGTGGCGAGATTGACACTCACATCCCGCACTCCCGCCACCTCTCCGATGGCCTGCTCCACCCGGCGGACACAGGCTGCACAGGTCATCCCGCCTACGGAGACGGTCAGTTTCCGCAAGCCCTTCGGAGGCGCTTCTTCCACCTTCAGGACATCGTAGCCGATCTCTTCCACCGCCTTGACCAGCAGCGAGACATCGGTTTCCGCCGCATCAAATTCCACCGTGGCTTTTTCCGCCGGGAGGTTGACCGACGCATCTTTCACGCCGGGCCGATTTTTGAGGCCTTCCTCGAGGCGGCGTACACAGGATGCACAGTGAAGACCGCCAATATGGAGCACAACTTTCTTTTCAGGCGACGTCATAACCGGCCCTTCTGATCGCCGCAACGATGGTCTCCATCGCCACGGGTTTTTCTTCCTCAAAAGTCGCTTTCCCGGTTGCCAGATCCACCTCAACCCCGGAAACACCGTCAATGGCATTCAATGCTTTGGTCACCGCCATGACACAGTGCTGGCAGGACATGCCCTTAATGGTAATATTTTTCATGGTTCCCTCCTTCTGAAATGGATACTGTGAAATACACCCTTGCCGCCATTGCTCATCAAATCCCGCAAAGTAACTATTTCATTGAAAAAGAAATTGAAATGGTCGGATTAAGTTGTTATGATCGGCGCGATTTACGATTTTGGCAAATATAATCATGATCTCGGAGATTGTATAGTCTACCTTCTTGGAGAATTTTCAGCATGCACCGTCTTCGAACCTGCCGCAAAGTGACCTTTCCATGATCATAAGATGCTGGGGTGCCAGAGGGTCCATTCCGGTCAGCGGCAAGGAATATCTCCGGTACGGTGGGGATACCACCTGTATCGAAATTCGGTCGAAACAAGACGACATCATTATCATCGATGCGGGTTCCGGTATCCGCAGGCTTGGACAGCGACTGGCCGCCGAGGATAAAAGAAAATTGACCCTCATCCTGACCCACTCACATTGGGATCATGTGATGGGGTTCCCCTTTTTCAAACCCCTTTATCACCCGTCAACCAGGATGGATGTTTACGGCTGCCCCCACGCCCAGAAAGCAACCCGGGAAATCCTCGCCCACATCATGGGACCGCCCCATTTCCCCATCCATATCGATGATGTCCGGGCGCAGATTAACTTTCACGAGTTCTGTAACGACCGTTTTTCTATCCATTCCGTCATCATCGACCAGATTCCCCTGAGCCATCCCAACCGGGGAATGGGGTACCGTTTCACGGAAGATGGGAAATCCTTCGTGTTTCTGACGGATAACGAACTGACCTTCCGGCACGAGGGAGGTTGCGATTACCAGGATTACCTCGCCTTTTCAAGGAACGCGGATCTTCTTGTCCATGATGCGGAATATACACCAGAGGATTATCAGGAGACCCGGACCTGGGGACATTCGGTCTACAAAGACGCCCTGCGCCTGGCAATCGAAGCGGGAGCCCACCGTTTCGGTCTCTTTCATCACAATCAGGAACGATCCGACCGGGGGGTGGACCGCATGGTTCAGGAGTGCCGGCGCATTATCCACCAACGGGATATCCCCCTCGAATGCTTCGCCCTCCACCAGGACATGGAAATCATTCTTTAATCTAACCGCGGCCGGTTTTCTTCCGAAAACGTCTTTCCATCTTTTCAGTATATTTCCTATGGCTTGTGACAAGCAGTTTTTTCTGTCTTTCCTTCCCCGTGATGCTTCTTTCCACGAAAATGGCTTTGCCGGTAAAGGGGTCCCTTCCCGTGTAGTACATGACACTTGAATAGGTGGACGGCAGAGGCGTGAAAATCTGGACCTGCTCGGGATGGATTTTAAGCTCCCGATTGACAA
>CAZIPU010000230.1:0-3095 GCA_964541005.1 uncultured Syntrophales bacterium
GGTCGTAAGACCTCGCTTCGATCAGCCCCTCTTCCAGCAGATGGCTGACAATGGGAGCCATGCCGTGGTACCGCAATCCTCCTGCATGAATCGGGGCGGGCACAAAATCGTGCCCCAGGGTGTGCATCGCCAGGAAAGGTGTCGTCTGGGCAATATCGCCGAAATCATAGGCGAAGGGACCCCGGGTCAGGCTCGGACAGGAAGTCGGCTCCGCAGCCACCACGGACACATTTTTACCGTGGATCTTGTCCCTGACAAAGGGGAGGGAAATACCGGCGAAGTTACTCCCGCCCCCGGCACAACCCATCACCACGTCGGGGTATTCGCCGATTTTTTCCAGTTGCTTCCGGGCTTCGAGCCCCCCGATGGTCTGATAAAGCAGGACATGATTCAAGACACTGCCCAGCCCGTATTTCGTATCCTCATGGGTGACGGCGTCTTCGATCGCTTCGCTGATGGCCATACCCAGGCTCCCCGGCGAATCCGGTGTTTCCGACAGAATTTTCCGCCCCGCCACAGTCAGATCACTCGGACTGGGAATGCATTCGGCGCCCCAGACGTTCATAAGCATGCGCCGATAGGGTTTCTGATTGTAGCTGACCTTGACCATATAGACCCGGCATTCGATGCCGAACATCTGACAGGCCATGCTGAGGGCGCTGCCCCACTGGCCGCCGCCGGTTTCCGTGGTCATCCTCCGGGTCCCGGCAAGCCGGTTGAAATAGGCCATGGGCACGGCCGCGTTCGGTTTGTGGGAGCCGGCGGGGCTTATCCCCTCGTGCTTGTAATAAATCCGGACCGGGGCGTCCAGCAGCTTTTCGAAGTTTCTTGCCCGATACAAGGGAGAGGGACGCCATAGAAGATACTTGTCCAGGACCTCATCGGGAATATCGATCCATCGTTCCTGCGAGACCTCCTGCTCGATGATGTTCATGGGAAAGATGGGGCTCAGATCATCCGGTACGACGGGTTTGCCCGTCGCCGGATGCAGGGGCGGCCGCAGCGGATGGGGCAGATCCGCCTGGATATTGTACCATTGCCTTGGAATTTCATGATCTTCCAATAATACCTTGACTCGTTCCATGATTTTTCTCCTTTGTTTTCATCTGCAATTTCATTTTGCCCGCCGCAACCGACATCGCGACAGCAACCACACAAACAAAAAAGGCCATGGGGTTTTCCCATGGCCTTGGTCGTCTTCTATTTCTTGAGTCATGGGAGGGGTTCCTCCTGCCCACGGCTCTTAAACAACAATTATCGCATCGGTGGGCAGACAAGACAGGCCTGCCACCACCATATTCCCTTCATTCTGAGCTGTTTTGCGTTCATTTCTTTTAATCCACAAATTTTGCGCCAGATTACAATACCTTTTGAGAACATGTCAATAAGTAATACTACTTCTTTATATTGGCCAAGATCCCCTTATTCCGTCGATACCACAGATTGGGAATCAGCTTGTAAAAAATCCGTGAAACCGGACCGATGTACTCCTGTGTCCGTTTATCGAACTGGCAGGCCTGGATGACCAGGTCCCGGATGTTGCGCTTCGTCCCGCCTTCATTGAACATCTTGTAGGCACAACTAAAGATGGGGCTGTACATGTTTTTCTTTTCCAGATACTTGTGGACATTCCGGATGGTATTCGGCCCTTCGGGGGTGCCGTCGATCTTTTCGAGAACCTTGAGATGCGTATCGATCGGGTTGCCGTCGAAGTTCTCATAAAAATATTTCCCGTAACGATAATTTTTGCTCGCCTCGGAGGAAACGGTCACGTACATGTCGCCGACGCCCGCCTGGCTGTAGAAAGCCTGAAAACTTCCGCCCAGCAGCTTCGAAAGCGACCGGACCTCCACTCCCGACCGGGCGAAAATCGTACCCGGCAGAGAATCCCCCATTTCCAGGCAGTCGGTGACGCCCTTGATGTTGGCCACGATATTCTTAAGGGAACCGCAGGCTTCAATTCCGACCACATCGAAGTTATAATAGGAAGTGAGTTCTCTGCGGTTGAACCGGATCAGTTCTTCCTTAATCAGCGTCGAAATGCCTTTCTTTCCCGCCACGGTGACACAGACGGGATTCCCGAGGGCGATGTCCATGTCGAAGAAGGGGCCGCCGATACAGACCACTTCGTATTTGTATCTCAGGTTGTAGAGGTTGTTGTTGATAAGCTGGGAGGGGGTGATCAGCTCCTTGGATCTTTCATCCGACGACAGACCCTTGATCGGAGAAATCAGGCAGGTGTCGCCCGGTTTTCTTTCGATAATCGGCTTCAGGTAATTCATGAACTCCGGCAAGCGGTTCATCGTCAGGGAAAGAAAGACGAAATCATTGTCTTCGATCACCCGTTCCAGGTCGTTTGTCGCATAAACCTTGGGAGACAGTCGGGGCACCTTGTCGATACTTCCGAGCCGTTTGACGAGATCCTGCGTCAGATGCCGGGGATTCAGGTGTTCCGTGTTGATTTCACGGCAGACATCGAGATCATGATAATAGAGGGTAACCCGCTTGTTGTCCCGGCCGAATTTATAGGCAAAAGAAGTCCCCAGACGGCCCGGCCCGATAATCCCGATCCTGCTTGTATCCAGATTACCCATCATCATGGTTGATATCTATCCTTGAACCCCAACTGCACGGCTTGGTCTTTTCCTCTGTTTCAATAGATTGGAACACCCGGCTGTCAGAGAGAAGATACCGGCCGGTAATTGTTCGGGAAAGCCCGATAAGTTCTGAAAAGTCGGTGGATTATAGGGAAAAGCGCAGACCCTGTCAAACAATAATAGCTTTTGCCGTGACTTTTGATGCCATCACAGAAAGTCATCGGGCATTTCCGATGACAGCCAGCGTTCTTCGTTACACGCCGGGATGAGCTTGCGAATGCCCCGAGATTAAAAGAGATTCTTCAAAGATTCCGTTCCCGGGAAGGATAAACAGGACATCTTCCGGACACTGATTTTTTGTGCCAAATAAGAGAAGGGGCGAACCGTAAACCGGTTCACCCCTTTTTATTCAACCGCATGCAACATGAATCATCAGGACCCCGGAGTGCTACTTGTTTCCGCCTCCCGCCATCTCCTGGTAACTTCCGGAAATCGTCC
>CAZIPU010000231.1:0-3086 GCA_964541005.1 uncultured Syntrophales bacterium
TTCTCATCCCATCCGTTTCCATGACAACATCCCGATCATCAGTTACCTGATTCTGGGCGGACGCTGCCGGGATTGTGGAGAGCGGATTTCACTCCGCTATCCCTTCATCGAGGCGCTGACGGCATGCCTGGCGGTTCTGCTTTTCTGGAAATACGGTTTTAGCCTGAAGCTGGCCGCTGCCTTTCTCTTTACGGCGTCCCTGGTCGTAATCACTTTCATTGACATCGACTATCAGATCATTCCGGATGTGATCAGTCTTCCGGGAATTCCGCTCTGCTTTCTCGCTGCCGTGTTTGTCATGGAGGTCCCTTTCCTCGAAGCCCTGATCGGGCTTCTGGTCGGCGGCGGTATCCTCTATGTTATTGCCGTGGGATACGAATGGATTACGAAGCGGGAAGGTATGGGGGGAGGCGACATCAAGCTTCTGGCCATGCTGGGCGCTTTCTTCGGATGGAAATCCCTGCTGTTCATTGTTCTCTGCAGCTCTTTTACGGGGGCTGTGATCGGGATAACCCTGATGGTCGTCAAGGGACAGGATATGAAATATGCCGTCCCTTTCGGACCTTTCCTTGCCCTGGGAGCGGTCTTGTATTTCTTTTTCGGCGAAGCCTTCCTGAGATATCTTTTCCTGACCGTGTAGGACAGGAAATGAATGCCTCCTTTTTCAAGAGGCGCATCCCGATCTGGGGCCGGATAAACGGGAATTGCGGACCTGCGGAACAGAGGAAAGATCTTGACTTTTCTGAACGACTGGTTGTAGATACGCGAAGTCTGTTCATATCAATTCACAAGAGGTGAACTATGGGGACGGAGAAACGGTATTGCTCAATCTGTGCATGGAGAGAGAGCTGTCAGAAGAAATTCAGTGTTTCGACCGATGCCGCGGGCTGCGTGCACTGTCCTGATTATTCGAGGGATCTGTCCATCAAGGACAGGGACATTGATGAGGCCGACCGGAAATACAGGGAGTCACAGTAGCCTCCTGAGCTGTGGTCGCCGGACGGTTCTTCCGTAAGCATCGCCGGGCGGTTCGTTCCCTGTGTTTGGAGTGAAGTAAATACCGTGACAAGTGATGTCAGGACGTTGCTTGTCACTTTTTTTTATCAGAGGTCTGGGTTTGATCGTATCATTGCGAAAAAGTATTGTCCGGTCTATCGACCGGGCCCTTAAAGACTGTGCGGGGAAGGGGCTGCCGGAGTGTGATGTTCCCTTTATCGAAGTTGACGCGACAAAGGACAAAAGTCATGGAGATTATGCCACCAATGTGGCCATGGTCCTGGCATCGAAATTAAGGCAGAATCCGCGGAAGATCGCCGAGGCGATCCGGGATAACTTTGATGGGCAAGATGTTGTCGAGAAGGTCGAAATAGCGGGCCCGGGTTTCATCAACTTTTTCATCCGGGAGAGCATCTGGCCGTGCCTTCTGGAGGCCATCGACAGAGAAGGGAAGGACTACGGTAAAAATGATTTGGGACAGGGCAGAAAGGTGCAGGTCGAATTCGTCAGTGCCAATCCGACGGGTCCCCTGCATATCGGTCATGCCCGGGGGGCCGTCGTCGGTGACGTGATCGCCCGCCTGCTCGATGCCTGCGGATACGCCGTGTCCCGGGAATACTACATCAACGATGCCGGCAACCAGATGAATAACCTGGGTAAATCCGTCTACCTGCGTCTGCGGCAATTGCTGGGAGAAAGTGTCGAATTTCCCGATACCTGTTATCAGGGCGATTACATTAAAGATCTGGCCCAGGAAATTCTTGAGAAAGAGGGAAGGAAGGCGGTCGAAAAACCTGAGGACGAGCTGGTCCGGGCGTTTACCGATTATGCCGGTGGCGTTATCCTGGAGGGAATCAAGGAGGATCTGCGCGTTTTCGGTGTATCGTTCGACCGATACTTCAGTGAACGGGAACTTCACCAGAACAACGGGGTCACAGGGCTTCTTGCGGAGCTGGAAAAGAAGGATTTCATTTACCGTGAGGATAACACGTCCTGGTTCAGAACCACGCTGTTCGGTGACGAAAAAGACCGGGTTGTGGTCCGGCAGAACGGTGAACCGACGTATTTCGCCGCCGATATTGCCTATCACAAGAACAAGTTTGAACGGGGATACGATACGGTTATCGATATCTGGGGAGCGGATCATCACGGATACATTCCCAGGATGCAGGCCTGTGTCCAGGCCTTGGGGTTCGGGAAAGACGCCCTGAAAGTTGTCCTGGTGCAACTGGTGAATCTCCTGCGTGAGGGGAAACCCATCGCCATGTCCACGCGGGCCGGCCAGTTTGACACGTTAAGACAGGTACTGGACGAAGTCGGCACGGATGCGGCCCGCTACAATTTCATGATGAGGCGTTCCGACAGCCATCTCGATTTTGATCTCGATCTGGCAAAAAAACAGTCCAACGAAAACCCCGTTTATTACGTTCAGTATGCCCACGCGCGAATCTGCAGCATTCTGCGTATCGCCGAGGAGCGGGGCTATGCCTTACCCCGCTATGAAGAAGTTGATCTGAAATCCTTGACCCTGCCGGAAGAAATTGCACTGGTCAAGGCAATATCGGCGTTTCCCGAGGTTGTCGAGGGGGCGGCCAAGACATTGGAGCCGCATCGATTGACGTTTTACCTGAATGATCTCGCCGGCCAGTTTCACAGTTATTATAATCGAAACAAGGTGATGACGGAGGACCGGGTTCAAAGCACGGCCAGGCTGTTTCTGGTCAAATCGATCCGCACGGTTTTTGCGAATGCGCTTGATCTGCTGGGTGTATCGGCGCCGGAGAAAATGTAGACGACGATCCGTGAGGAATGCCTGTCCCGGAGGATTGTTCGGCATGAGGGGAGCACATGGCTTCTGACAACGTACGCCATTTTGAAGTACGGTTGCGTAAACTCGGACTTTTCATGCTGGTCTGCAGCATGTCCGGACTGCTGTTTGCGGCCTTTCTCTTTGGTATTGTCGTGGGGAATGATCTGGAGACCTATCCGAAAAAGATATCCCGTCAGATGCCGATCCGCTTTCTGGAATGGGCCGGTTTGCTGGATGCGGAAAAGCCGCAACCGGTCGCAGTCGTGATTAAAAGTGAAAA
>CAZIPU010000232.1:0-3045 GCA_964541005.1 uncultured Syntrophales bacterium
AATGCCATCGCGGCGGGGAATTCGGGTGCGGAACTGGCTCTGGGCAAAACCGTCGACGAAGCCATGGCCATTACGGGGCAGGATATCCTTGATGCCCTGGAGGGTCTTCCGGAAGAAAGTCTCCACTGCGCCGAGCATACGGTCGAAACCCTGCGCCAGGCCCTGAATAATTACCTGGAATACAGGGGTGTACCCTGGCGCTACGACCGTTAAAAGGGCTGCCCGCCGATATGCCGAAGTCGTAAATGAGTAAAACCGCTGTTATCGATATCGACAATACCCTCTGGCAGTTCAGCGACGTTCTCTACCAGGAACTGAGCAAGATCAACGGGAATTTCCCGACACCCGATCAATGGTCGGTCTTCGATATCTGGGAGGGATACTGTTCAGAGGCGGATTTCTTTACCGTTATCACCCAAATTCACTGCCGGCAGGACAGCGACCAATACCAACCCTACCCGGAATCCCAACATTTTCTCCGGTCACTCAGGGAACACGATTTCCATGTCATCCTGGCCAGTCACCGCATTCCGGCAACACGGCAGCCGACGGAACGCTGGCTCGCACGGCACCGGCTTCCCTATGACGAGTTGCACCTTTCCCTGGACAAAACTGTTCTCTTCGACCATGCCGACGTCGTTGTGGACGATGCACCGCCGACCCTGCAAAAAGCCCTGGAGTGCGGAGCGCTTGGTGCGGGATTGGTCTTTCCCTGGAACATCGCCTATGGTGGCAACGGGTTCGGTCTTTTCCAAAATCTCATGGAGGTGCTGGATTATATTCTGAAATCAACGGCCTGAGCGGATCAAATTCGCATTTTTTTGACCACCAGGTATACCGGTTTTTTGAAAAGGCTTGAGAATCAGCTCGAAAGTGAATAACATTTACCCCAAAAACAGAACTGAGGAAGAACGGGGTCATGTTCCCGGAATTCAGGAGTGAAAATGGATGAAAAGGCTTTTCAGGATTGCTACGAGGACGCTCACAGCATCTGTTTCGGTTGTGGCCGCCTGAACCGAAAGGGTCTGCAGATCAAAAGTTACTGGGATGGAGAGGAATCCGTCTGCCGTTTCGTCCCCCTGCCTCATCACACGGCCATGACGGGTTACGTATACGGCGGCATCATCGCGTCGGTCATCGATTGCCACGGTACCGGTACGGCAGCGGCCGCCGCTTACCGGGCAGCCGGCCGCAATATGGGAACCGAACCGCATTTAAGGTATGTTACCGCGTCCCTTCATGTGGATTATCTGCGTCCGACTCCCATCGACACGCCCATGGAGCTTCGCGGCAAGGTTAGGGAAATGAGGGGGCGCAGGATTGTCGTCGATGTCACCTTGTCTTCAAAAGGTCAAACCTGCGCCACCGGTGAAGTAATCGCCGTACAGATTCCCGAGTATCTCCGGTGAAAATCTCGCCGCCTTTCTGACGGTTCGGGAATACCGGCTGAAACGGACCTCAACACATCAATCGAACCCCATCCACTTAATACGCCCTTCCCGGCGGGGAGGTGTTCTCGGCGCTTCATCTGGAACACCAATCGGAATGGCACAGACAAGCTTTTTCCCTTCGAGGCCGACATACTGATTGATTTCATTTTCCCGGAAAAGGATCCCGTCGGTCCAGACGGCACCCAGGCCGGCTTCATAGGCGGAGAGAAGCAGGATCTGCACTGCCGCCGCCGTGCTCATGGGATCGCTTTCTCCCGTGGGCCGCGTCCCCGCGTAGGCCAGAACGATCACCGGGGCTCCGCCATAGGTGGAAAAGAACTTTCTCACGCCATCGATGAAGTCCGTCTTCCCGGCGAAGGCCTGCTCCAGCATGGGTTTCATTTCCTCGAAGGCCTCGGCGAAAATTCGCAACAATCCTTCCTTCTTCTGTCCCTGGAGGACAACAAAATACCAATCCTGGCGGTTCATGGCGGAAATCGCCCACTGGGCGTTTTCCAGGATCTTTTCCAGCTTTTCTTTGGGAACCGGATCCGGCTTGAACCGCCGGACGCTTCTTCTTCCCCTGACGACATCGCTGAATTCCATTTTATTGCTCCTTTCCTGATCAACGTTGGATTTCAAGGTGGAAATTCAAACGGCTTTCGCGGTCCTCATCTACTCTTTACCTCACGGGGAAAGGGACAAATCACACTCCCCAATCACCCGCATCACCGGTAATATTCCGTTTCTCCTGTAAACTAATCCCCCGTAACCAGTTTTGCAACCATTCGCCGGAAGAGAATTTTCGTCATGCGCCGACGATGGTCCGGTGAACCCAGCAGATTCCTGACGGGATGCGTTCCCCGGGAAACCTGTTCCGCCGCTTCTTCAAGAATCGCCTTACCGTACTCTCGCCCCTCCAAAATGGCCATTGCTTCCCGGGCCATAACCGGGGCGGACGCCATGGCCCCCAGGGCAACCCTGATGTCTTTAAATCGGTTCTCCTCCAGAACAAATGATACGGCCACCCCCGCCAGGGGGAAGTCGATGGACGCCCGTCGGCGGTATTTCCCATAGGCGGAACGAAGCCCCTCGCGAATGGGCAAATGAATCGCCGTCACCAACTCATCGGAAGTCAGGATCAAAGGATGAACACCGTCATCCCGGTACAGATCCTCCAGAGGAATGAGGCGGCTGTCAACCTGCCCGTCGCACCAGCGAGCCACAGTGACTTTTGCACCCAGGGCGATGAGGGGCGGCGGGCAATCGGCGCTAAAACAGGCATAACAACGAAGACTTCCCGGCACGGCAAAACAGCATTCACC
This sequence comes from uncultured Syntrophales bacterium, assembly GCA_964541005.1. Lineage (GTDB taxonomy): Bacteria > Desulfobacterota > Syntrophia > Syntrophales > JAAYKM01 > JAAYKM01. Next base: position 2,756 of record CAZIPU010000232.1, read on the forward strand.
CCCTGCCTTTAAGCAGTTACCAAGAGTGGATCGCCAGAATCGGGACTGGTTGTAGTAAAGGCATCGCGGGAAAAGGCAGAGGTTCCCGCCAATCGTTCCCATGTTCCGCAGGTTCGGGCTGGCTGCGGCAGCCGCCGCTTCGGACAGGGCGGGAAAGAAATTCCGGACCAGCGTGTTTTCGCTGACTTCGCGAAGAGTTACCCCGGCACCGATGACGAGGTATTCTCCGACGGTGCCAAGGGTTTCCAGTTCCGCTAACCGTCCCAGATCGATCAGGGGGCCCACCGGTA
>CAZIPU010000233.1:0-3041 GCA_964541005.1 uncultured Syntrophales bacterium
TCGACCTCGATATGGACGGCGTCTTCGCGACCTGGGGTATCAAGTACTATTTTTAATGATTTAGAGATTTGAAAAAACGTATGGCCGGACGGCCTGTCCCGTCATACGGCGATAAGTTCACCCTCTTGAGGAGATGATCTTCAAGAGGGTTTTTTTATGCGCGTTTCTGTAACACCCGCCGCCGTTCTCCATGCATGACGGAAACCGGAGATTTAGCTTGCCAAAAACGATACCGAGTTGTAGAAAGTTGCTACCGATCTAGCCGAGGAGGCTCGCATGTTTTGGGAAAAAGACGTTGAAACGATTGAGAAAGATCAATTAGAAAAACTTCAGATGGAGAGACTGCAAAAAACGGTAGAGAGGGCATCCCGGTCTTCGTATTACGGGAAGGTATTCAAGAAAAGGGGGATTTTTGCAGATGATATCCGCACGCTTTCCGACTTGGCGAAGATTCCCCTGACGACCAAAGATGATCTGCGAGAAGAATGGCCCTATAGTCTCCTGGCGACATCGAAGGACGATATCGTCCGGATGCATTCCTCATCCGGCACGACGGGCCGTGCAACGGTCATTTTCCACACCCAGAGTGATATCGATCATTGGACCAACCAATTGGCCCGGTGCATGTACATGGCGGGCATGAGGAAGAGCGACGTTTTCCAGAACATGATGACCTACGCCCTGTTCACCGGTGGTCTCGGTTTCCACTACGGAGCGGAAAAACTGGGTGCCCTGGTCATTCCATCGGGGGCGGGAAACAGCAAACGCCAGATCCGGTTGATTCAGGATTTCGACACGACGGTCATTCATATCATTCCCAGCTATGCCCTGCACCTGACAACCGTTTTTGAAGAGGTCGGCGTCGATCCGAAGAAGGACACCCGCTTGCGCATGGCTTTTATCGGTGCGGAACCTCATTCGGAAAAGATGCGACGGCGGATCGAGGCGTTCTACGGTGTGAAAGCATTCAACTCCTACGGTCTCTCCGAGATGAGCGGTCCCGGCGTTGCCTTCGAGTGCCCCTGTCAGAACGGTATGCACATCTGGGAAGACGCCTATATCGTGGAAATCATCAATCCAAACACTCTGGAACCGGTACCGGACGGGGAGGAGGGAGAACTTGTCCTGACGACTCTGACCCGGGAGGGGATGCCGATTCTGCGATACCGCACGAATGACCTGACCCATATCATCCCGGGGGAATGCTCCTGTGGAAGGACGCACCGGCGCATCGAACGGATCAGGGGACGGACGGACGACATGATGATCCTGAAGGGCGTCAACATCTTTCCTATCCAGATCGAAAAGAAGCTCATGGACATCCCCGGTGTGGGCAACAATTTTATCATCATCCTGGAGCGGAAAGGTTTTAACGACGACATGATCGTTAAGGTCGAGGTCCAGCGCGAATACTTCTCCGGTGATCTGAAACAGCTTGAAGGATTGCGGAAAACGATTGTGAACGAACTGAAAAGTGATATTCTGATTACGCCCCGGGTCGATCTCGTCGAACCGGACAGTCTGCCGAAGACGGAAGGAAAGGCAACGAGGGTCATCGACAACCGGGAAGATTGATCTTCAGGGAAAGAGAGGAAGACGAAATGATCGCGCAACAGATTTCCATTTTCGCGGAGAATAAGCCGGGGCGGCTGGCTGCGGTAACCCGTATCCTGGCGAAAGAGAAAATCAATATCCGGGCGACCACGATCACTACGTCCGATACTTTTGGCGTGATCAATCTGCTCGTGGACGATCCGAAAAGAGCCCAGAAGGTCCTGACCAACGCCGGGATGATGGTACAGATGAGAAACGTTCTGGCGGTGGAATTGGGAGACAAGCCGGGTGCCCTGGATGGTCTGACAGAGCTCCTGTCGAAAGGAAATATCAATATCAACAACGCCTATGGCTTCGTTGTCGAAAGCTACGAGCGGGCCATTTTCGTCGTCGACGTCGACCAGATCGAAAAAGCGGAAAAACTGGTGGAAAAGAATGGCTTTAAAACCTTGGATACGGAAGCGTTGTCTGCCGTTGAGCCATTCCATTATTCCAAATATTAATAAGATAGGGGAGCAGAATGGCACATCAAGACAAAGGACATTATGCCGCCAAGCATCCGGCGGAAACGCGAATCGATGAGCAGATTGCGGAGTTGATTCGGCAGAAGGCTCAGGAAAATGTGATCACCTGCGCGGATGCGACGTCGGTTGCCGAAATAACCGGAAAGTCCATGAAAGAAGTCGGGGTCAACCTGGATCTGTTCGAAATGCGGATCAGTTTATGCCAGATGGGCCTTTTTGGATTCACACCGGTCAAGCGGATTGTCAAAGCAGCCCAGACAATCGATCCGGTTTTACGGAAAGCCATCGCAGCAAAGTTGCAGGACGGGAAGCTGTCCTGTGCGGATTCCTGGGAAATTGCCGATCAACTGGGAATTCCCCGTATGACCGTTTCCGAGACCTGCGAGGCTCTGCAAATTAAAATCAAACCCTGTCAGTTAGGCGCGTTCTGAGTCGGAAAGCCTCGATATAACGGCTGACGATGCTGCCGATTTTTTCCGCATTCCGTTTCGACTGGATGCGGATGTCCGCTTCCTTCAATTCCGCATTTCCGATACCGTGGGCATAGTTGTCGATCGAACAAACGGCGCCGAAAGCAATGCCGAATTCCTTTGCCATAACGGCTTCGCTGGCCAAGGTCATCCCGACGACATCGGCGGTGCAGGCCATCATGCGAATCTCGGCCTTGGTTTCCAGTCTCGGTCCGGCGGTCTGCCAGTAGATCCCGCCGTCCACGATTTGCAGATTCAATTCTTCCGCAGTGGCGATAAGGTTCTTTCTGACCCCATTATCCAAACCCGGAGTGATGTGACGTGGGGCATCCGTGATTGAAGTCGGGGTCGGATAGAGACAGATAAAATCATCGGGTACCAATAGCGTACCGGGTTTAAAATGGACTTTTAGAGAGCCTGTTGAATAGATTCCGATGGCTTCCCGGACACCCAGTTCGGCAAGGGCTTTGAAGTGCAAAAGATGGGGCACGAG
>CAZIPU010000234.1:0-2844 GCA_964541005.1 uncultured Syntrophales bacterium
GGCGGAAGGGGGACGGTTCCGTAACGTTCCAGAAAAGTCTCGAACGGCAGATCGGTTTTGAACTCGATGAGCCATTTTTTCTCCGATAGGCGATCGAGTATCCGGCCCTGTCCGTATTCGTTGAAAAACAGGCAGGTTCCGGGACGAACCCGCTTTCCCGGACGCAGCAGTACTTCCCACATCGGCTGACAGGGATCGTGGCCTCCCTTTCGCGTCAGAAGGAGAACTTCAATCAACGCCCCCGTTTCCTTTCTTCCATGAAGCCGTGCCGGAATGACCTTCGAGTCGTTCAGGACGAGAATATCCCCTTTCCTGAGAAAATCCGGCAAGTTGAAGAAATGCCGATGGAAGAGAGTGCCTGTGCTTTTCTCCAGGACCATCATGCGGGATTGATCCCTCCTGAGGGAGGGCTCCTGTGCGATGAGTTCAGGCGGCAGATGATAGTCGAATACGGACAGTTTCATTTGATTGACGACCGGATTGCTTTCTGGGCGGGCATGATCAGGTCCTGCCGAGAAAGACCAGGATGAGGCCCGAAATGACGGCGGCCAGGCCCAAAAGGCGCAGAATACGGTCCGGTATATCCGCAAGCTTCATCAGGTAGGATTTGATTTTATCGGGAAAGGCGAAATAGGGCAATCCCTCCAGGATTAGAACCATCCCCATAACGCACAGAAAGTATTTCATTCCGGTTTCCCTTCTTCGGCCTTTGCTTCGTTCCAAAGGCGATTCATTTCATCCGGAGAGGTCTCTATCAATGTTTTATGGTGATTTGCAAGAGTCTTTTCGATATAGGCAAAACGTCTTTCAAACTTGTTCGTGGTTTTCCGGAGGGATTGTTCGGCATCGATTCCGGCAAAACGGCAGAGGTTCACAATGGAAAAGAGCAGATCGCCGATTTCTTCCTCGATGTCCGCCTTTTCTCCCCCGGAGACCGCCTCTTTCAGTTCCGTCACTTCCTCATCGATTTTATCCATGACGCCGTTGACGGTTTCCCAGTCGAATCCGACGCGGGCAGCCCGGCCCGACATCTTCTGCGCTTTTGCCAGGGCCGGCATGGACAGGGGATATTGGCCGAGATAACCTTCCTTGCGGGCAGGTTTCTTTTCGACATGCTCTTTGATGTAGGCCCAATTGTCTTTGATTTCTTCGACGTCTTTCACGGAAACGTCGCCAAAGACGTGGGGGTGCCTGCGGATCATCTTTTCGGCGATGGCGCCGATCAGGTCGCTGAGCGTGAATTCTTCCCTTTCTTCGGACAGGACCGTCAGAAATAGGATCTGGAACAGGAGATCACCCAGTTCTTCTTTCAGGTGGTCCGCCTTGCCGCCGGCGATGGCGTCGAGGACCTCCCATGCCTCCTCGATCAGGTAGTGCCCGATGTCTCCCTTCGTCTGCTTCCTGTCCCAAAGGCAACCCTCCGGGGCCCGGAGGGTCCGGATGATGGAAAGCAGATCGGTCATCTCTCCGTTTAAGGGCGGAATTTTTGCGTTCATATGGTCTTGCCTTGGGTGATGCGAATGATGTTCCCCCGGGAATCCGATTATTCGTGTTATCAAGGTTGCAAAAGGTCTTAAAAAGCCATTTTTAGTATACAAATCGGGCGCAGGTGTATCACATGCCGCAGGGGATCACAACAAAAGCTTTGACAGGTAAAGGACCAAATAATGATTGACAAAAAATAGTCTATGGGATAGGTGAGGCTGTTTATTTTCAGAATATACCAGGCAGAAAATAACAGAAATTAAAAAAACACGAATAACTGAAGGAGGATCTTATGAGTCAGAACGTAACCGTGCCCATGGAAGGAAAAGTTGTCAAAATCAATGTGAATGTCGGTGATAAAGTGGCAGAAGACGACGAAGTCATCATCATGGAAGCCATGAAGATGGAAATGCCCGTAACGTCGCCCGCATCAGGCGTGGTAAAGGAGATCAAGGTCGCTGTCGGTCAGACTTTCGCCGCGGACTCGGTATTGATGGTTTTAGAGTAGGCATATTATAAAGACGATTATCGAGAAGGAGAGAGACATGAATTTCGCATTGACTGAAGAACTGGAAATGCTGCGCTCGATGGCCAGGGATTTCGCAGCGGAGAAGATAGCACCTTTTGCCGACAAATGGGACGAAGAGCACTATTTCCCCTATGAAGAAGTCGTTAAGCCCATGGGAGAGTTAGGCTTTTTTGGAACGGTTATTCCCGAGGAGTACGGCGGAAACAACATGGGCTGGCTGGCGGCGATGATCCTCACCGAAGAGATTGCCCGCGCTTCGAGTTCGCTGCGCGTTCAGATCAACATGCAGGCTCTGGGCTGTGCCTTCACCATTTTCCGTTATGGAACGGAAGCGGCCAAGAAAAAGTACATTGAGAAGCTTATCACTGCCGAATATCTCGGCGGATTCGGTATTACCGAAGCCAACGCGGGTTCCGACGTCATGGGCATAAAGTCTGTCGCCGAGGATAAGGGCGATCACTGGCTCATCAACGGCACCAAGACCTGGATCTCCAACGCCGCGAAGGCCGACTGCCTGATTTACTATGCCTACACGGATCGCTCCAAGGGCAACAAGGGCCTTTCCGCTTTCGTCGTCGATATGAAGAATAACCCCGGCATATCCGTGACCGAACTGGACAAACTGGGCAGCCGTTCTTCACCGACCGGTGAAATTTTCATGGAAAACGTGAAGGTCCCCAAGGAAAACCTGCTGGGTAATGTCGGCGACGGTGCCAAGATCGTCTTCGGTTCCCTGAACGGAACGCGGTGTTCCGCGGCGGCCGGCGGTGTCGGTCTGGCCCAGGCCTGCCTGGACATTGCCATTCAGTACGCCAACGAAAGAGAGCAGT
>CAZIPU010000235.1:0-2828 GCA_964541005.1 uncultured Syntrophales bacterium
TCTTCGGGAACAGCCTTCTTCTCTTCCGGCTTTTCTTTCTTTAATGGAATTTTTGCCGGCGCGACCGGTTCGACCGCCGGAACTTCCACGGCGGGAACAACCTTGATTTCCTCTTTACTTTCCGGGGGGAGAAGGGCTTCCGCTTCGACTTTTTTCACTTCCGGTTCTTGAACCGCAGCCGGGGCTTCCTCCATGGGAGTGACTTCTTCCGGAGCTTCGCCCTTTTCCTCTTCCGCAGCCTGGCGGACAGCCCGGCGCCGAATGATGGTCGAGGTAATCCTCTTTTCCACCATCTCTCTCGAATCAACACCCCGAATCTCCCGATATATGCGCTCGACATCGCCATCTTCGAGAGTGCTTGAGTGGGATTTCGCGGAAATCCCCATCTTTTCAATACGAGCGATTAAATCCCGGTTCTCCATACCCAGTTCCTTCGCCAACTCATACACTCTCTTTTTTGTCATACACCCAACTCCCATGCAATTTGATTCATGTCGAGGTCAATTGATAAAAAACTCGGCGCGCCGGTTCTTACCCCACACCCAGTTCCTGATCCAGAAGCTTGCTGGCCTCCCTGATCAGGGAAAGGGCCAATTGCTCATTCAAACCGGGAACGGCTGACAACATCTCCGCATTCGCGGCGGCAATGGCCGCGACACTTCTCAGGCCTTCATTGAAGAGGCGTTCCGCCAGTTCCTCGTCGATTCCCGGAATTTTCGTCAGGGCACCCGCACCTTCTTCTTCCTTATTGGCTTCGAGGGTCTCGCTCTTGACATCCAGTTTCCACCCGGTCAGTTTGACGGCCAGGCGCACATTCTGGCCGTTTTTGCCGATGGCCAGGGAAAGCTGATCATCGGGAACGACAACCAGCATGGAATGATGTTCGTCGTCCACAAAAACGCGGCTGACCTTGGCGGGAGAAAGGGCGCTGCAGACATACTGCACGGCGTCGTTGGAGAAGGGCACGATGTCGATCTTCTCTCCCCGGAGTTCCTGTACCACGCTTTGCACGCGGGATCCTCTCATGCCCACGCACGCGCCGACGGGATCGATATCCTTGTCATAGGTGCGAACAGAAATCTTCGATCGCTTGCCGGGCTCCCGGGCAATGTTGATGATCTCGATCAGCCCTTCGGATATCTCGGGCACCTCGATTTCAAACAGGGCACGCAGGAAATTGGGATGCGTCCTGGAAAGGATGATCTGGGGCCCCTTGGTAATGCGTTTCACTTCCAGCAGGTAGGCCCTGATCCGCTCGCCCCGCTTGTACACTTCCCGGTGAATCTGTTCCGACGTGGGAATGACGCCCTCGGCCCGGCCCAGGTTGACGATGATGCTTCCGCCCTCGAAACGCTGGACAAACCCGTTGACGATTTCCCCCTTGCGGTCCTTGTACTCTTCGTAAACATTGTCCCGCTCGGCATCCTTGACCTTCTGGATAATGATCTGCTTCGCCGTCTGGACGGCAATGCGGCCGAATGTGCTGGCGTCCACCTTGGAACCGAGGCTGTCACCCGGCTCCGTCTCTTCATCCAGATTCTGCCTCGCGTAAGCCAGGGAGATCTGCGTATCCGGATCGGTCACGGTTTCCACGACGACCTTGAACTGGAAGACCTCGATCTCCCCCGTTTCTTCGTTGTAATGAGCTTCGATGTCCACCTGAGGTCCCAGTTTCTTCCGCGCGGCGGAAAGCATGGCCGCTTCCAGCGCTTCGATAATGATTTCCTTATCCAGGCCTCTGTCCTTACCCATCTGCTCGATCAGGCGTTTAAGTTCCGGCAGCATTGACTAGCAACCTCCCTGTTGATGGTTTAAGTTCATCCGTTCCACCATTTCCCCCTAAAAAAATCCCGCCACCTGACGGATTTCCACCCGTCGGCAGCGTTTACAATTCATATTCCAGATTGGCCTTGACAAAGGCCTCCCGGGGAATGCGATACGTTTTTTCTCCTACCCGGACCACGAGAAGCTTTTCCTCCCCCTCTTCCACATAGTCCAGAAGCTCACCCTTGAAATGCTTCATGCCATCGATTTTCCGATCCGTTTTCACCTTGATCCGGGCTCCCCTGAATTTGAGGAAATCCCGATCCCGGAAGAGGGGCCGATCCAACCCCGGCGACGACACCTCCAGCGTGTAAGGCCCCGGCGGTATGTCGTGAACGTCCAGCACATCACCCGCCTGCTGGCTGATCAGGGAACAGTCGTCCAGGGTGATCCCGTCGTCCCTGTCCAGGAAGACCCGGACGATCCAGCGGGACGGCATGCGCAGGCACTCCGCATAAATCAATTCCATCCCGTTGGATTCCACAATCGGTTCCAGGAGATTCCAAAGCTCATCCCGCATTTTATCGACCGGCGCCATTTCCTCAGAAACAAAAAAAGTGGGCAAAGCCCACTCATCAACCTTTCTCGCTGAATTGGGAGTCCTTCTATCACATGCTTTTTGCCCTTGCAAGACAAAATTTCTCAAAGGTTTTATATGAATGGGGATTTGAGCAAATAATCCGTCCGGACGATTCCTATTGTCTGACTTAACAGTCAGACTATCCGTCCGTTTAGAGGATTTTCAAGGCAAACAGACGCGTCACAAGGCGTCGGCGCTTTCCGGCTTTTCAGAATCTCGCCGGGAGAGATTCTCCCTTCCGCCTTTTTAAGCGGAAGGGAGAAAGACCGGCTTTCCGGTCAGGGCTGGTGCCAGCTCTGGGACAGGATGTTGATATAGGCCTGATCGGTCCGCATGGCGTTGTACTTTGCCATAACGTCCATGCCGGAATCGTTGTTGATGGCGCTCATCGTATCGACGATGTTTTCGATATCCGTTCGGGTGA
>CAZIPU010000236.1:0-2820 GCA_964541005.1 uncultured Syntrophales bacterium
TGGTTGTCATTCCGGGCAAGCGCAGCGCGACCCGGAATCCATTGGCAGGAAGTGACGCTTAGGAAAGGGATTCCGGCCTCCGCCGGAATGACACATTGAGAATGCACGTGCCGTATAGCTAAGAGTTCCCTCCCCTTGACGGGGGAGGGTCAGGGTGGGGGTGACAGCCAACCTAGTGATTGCCCCTCCCCGTGATCCCCTCCCGCGGGTGGAGGGGATGCCATTTTGTGAGAATCGGGATTAAAAACGGGTAAATTGTTTACATGACGAAAAACCAAACCGTGCCGCAACTGCTCTGCGAACAGGCGGAAAAATTCGATGCGACGTGCGTGGCCATCCGGGAGAAGGCCTATGGTATCTGGCAGACCTGGAACTGGCAGGATTACCGGCGGCATATGGAACAGGCGGCGCTGGGGCTCCACGCCCTGGGGTTCAGGCGGGGCCAGACGGCGGCACTCGTTCTGGACAACCACGCCGAATGGCTTTTCAGCCAGCTTGCGGTTCAGGCCATGGGCGGCGTGCCCGTCAACCTGTTCACGTCCGCCACATCGGAGGAACTGGTCACCGTGCTGGGCCGTCTCCGTTCACCCTATATTTTTGTCCAGGATCAGGAACAGGCGGATAAAATCCTCGATGGACAGGCCAAAATCCCCTTCCTGAAAAAGATCGTCTATATCGATCCCACGGGGATGAACGGCTATGACAGCAACCCGCTCCTGATCAGTTTCAAGGAACTGCTGAAGGTCGGGGAAGCGGCCGGCCTGGAAGACCCCGAACTCTTTGCCAAAGAACTGAAAAAGGGCCGCCCCGACGACACGGCGGTCATGATGCTCACCTCCGGAACCACCGGCATCCCCAAGCTGGCCATGCTCAGTCACCGCAATTTCATTTCCATGGGCAGACAGTGGACCGAGGCGCTGAATATCGACAACCATGACAACTGGCTTTCCATGGCGCCGCCCGCCTGGATTGTCGACCAGATGTGGGGTTTCGGCGTGGCGATCTGTTCCGGCATGACGATGAATTTCCCGGAACTACCCGACACGGTCCTTTCCGATTTCCGGGAGGTCGGCCCCTCGGTCATGATCACCTCGTCGCGCTTCTGGGAGGATCTGGCCTCGAAGATCCGGGTCCGCATGTCCGACGCAGGATGGATCAAGCGGAAACTCTACGACTGGGCCGTCGGTGTCGGTAAAAAGATGGTGGAGGCCCAGGCGGCTAAAAAAGAGCCGGCTGCGATGCTGCGCCTCGCACATAAGATCGCGAATCGCCTGGTCTTCCGGCCCCTTCTGGACCGCGTCGGCTGCGCCTGTTTCCGGGCGGCCTATACCGGCGGCCATCCCATCAGCCCCGACGTCATCCTCTTTTTCCGCTCCATCGGCCTCAACCTCAAGCAGTGCTACGGTTTGACCGAGGCCTGCGGCATCTTCCAGGTCCAGCCGGACGGCGAGGTGAAGCTGGAGACAGTCGGCAAACCCCTGCCGGAAACGACGGTGCGCATCGCCGAAGATCAGGAAATCCTTGTGAAAAGCGAAGCGAATTTCGTGGGTTACCATCAGGATTACCAGGCGACAGAGAACGTCTTTGCCGACGGCTGGCTGAAAACGGGCGACGCCGGTTACATCGACCAGGACGGGCATCTCCTCATCATCGGACGGAAAGAGGAGATCATCCGCAACAAGAAGGGCGACGCCTTCTCCCCCGATTTCATTGAAACGCGCCTGAAGTTCAGCCCTTACATCAAGGAGGCCGTCATCTTCGGGGAAGGGAAGGGCTTCATCGCCGCCATGATCAACATCGACCAGGACAACGTGGGCAACTGGGCGGAAGAACAGAAAATTCCCTACACGACCTACATGGACCTCTCCCAGCAGGAGGCGGTGGAGCAGCTTATTCTTCGCGATGTGATGAAGGTCAATGAACAGCTCCCGCCGTACATGAAGCTCCGGAAATTTCTCCTGCTTTACAAGCTGCTGGACGCCGATGACGAAGAACTGACCCGGACGGGCAAGGTCCGGCGGCGGTTCGTGTACGGTCTTTACCTGAAACTGATCGAAGGGATGTACGAGGGTAAAAAGGAAATCCCCGTCAAGGGGAAGATCAAGTACCGGGACGGCCAGGTGGGGCAGATCGAAACGACGGTCCGGGTGATCGATGTGACGGCACCGGGGACCGCGAAAAAGGAAGCGCACCCGGCGGCGGGTGGACCGGTCCTCGAAGCGGCGTCGTGAAGCAAAAATGTCATTTCGAGGAGCATGGCGACGAGAAATCTTAAGGGCAAAACAAAGATTTTTCCCTGCGGCCGAAATGACACAGAATAATTTTGTCATGCCGGACTTGATCCGGCATCCATTCGTAGGGTGTGACATATTGGCCGGGTGTAAGTAAAGAGTGGTGATCTCTGTCAATGGATTCCGGGTCGGCGCCCGGAATGACAAAAATGGTATTGCTGATGTCATTTTGAGGAGCGCAAGCGACGAAGAATCTCGGGTTAAATCAGATCTTTCGCTTAAAAAATGTACCCTCACCTGACAGGAGGGGACAAAGAGAAGGGGGATGATGAATCGCCCCCTGGGGAACTCTGTCACCCCCACCCTGGCCCTCCCCCGTCAAGGGTGAGGGGACGGCACAGTAATAATCGTGCAACAACGGAAAGGCATAACTCAATGGAATTCTTCATTCAACTTCTGATCAACGGGATCTGCATCGGGTTCCTGTATGGGCTGTCGGCCATGGGCTTCGTCATGATTTTCAAATCCTCCAGTGTCCTGAATTTCGCCCACGGGGAACTCCTGGCCATGGGGGCCTTCATCTTCCTGA
>CAZIPU010000237.1:0-2726 GCA_964541005.1 uncultured Syntrophales bacterium
ATGTGGTCTCGTAAGACATCAACAGGACGTCAAAATTGTCCGGAATGAAAAACGGAGAACACCCGTCTACGTTATCGGACAGATGTTCTCCGAACAGGGATCTGCAGAGTTCAAATCAACATTCATGTCAAGGTGTTGCATTGTAAGCGGCAGGATCCAACGGAGAGCCCGGAGGAAAAATTCGGGCACCGAGTTCCCGATCCAGCAGGAAGAGCCCTTCCCTGCTGTCGCCGATTCTTTCCATCTGCCGCAGAATTTTCTCCGTGTTGGCCTCTTCCTCGATCTGTTCGTTGACGAACCACGCCAGAAGGGGTTCCGCCGTATAGTCGTTTTCTTCCCTGACCAGTTTTACGATCGAGTGAATCTTGCCGGTAATGAATTTTTCGTGGTCGTAGGCGTCTTTCCATGCCTCCAGAGGGGATTGCCAGGTGGTCTTGAGCTGTTTGAGATCCAGGAGCGTGGCCTTGCCGCCCCGGTCGATGATGTGGTCGAAGAATTTCATGGCGTGGGTCATCTCTTCGTGGGCTTGAATCCGCATCCAGTGGGCCATGCCGTCGAGATTTTCCGAGTGGAAATAGGACACCATGGACAGGTAGATGTAATAAGATTCGAGCTCGTTTTTGATCTGTTCGTTCATAATGGCCTGGGTTTTTTCGCCGATCATTCGTCGTTCCTCCTTTGTGATGTCTCTTTTTGATCAGATACAAAGACTAATTTTTATTCATCAATATTAACGACCCGGAAGATTGTCAATGAAAGAACCAAAACAGGGCGGATTAAACGCATGATGCCCGTTCTTTACCGGGTCATGACCAGGCGTTGTTCTTCCTTCGGGACGTACCACTTGATGAAGTTGTAGGAGATGCCGATCGGGGCGGGTTCGATGCCCCGGAACCGGGCGTGAATGATCGGCAGGGCGTCGGGAACGAAGAGAAAATTGTAGGGCTGCTCTTCCGCGAGAATCTCCTGAATCCGGTCATAGCACCGTTTCCGTTCCTTCTGATTAAAGGTGCTTCTTCCTTTTTCCAGCAGGGTATCCACTTCGGGATTGGCGTATGAGATGAAATTCAGCTCCTCCATCCGGGTTTTACTTGAATGCCAGACATCGTAGAGGTCGGGATCCATGGGAATCGTCCACCCCAGGATCGTGGCGTCGAAGCGGCGCTTGTTGATGAAATCGTTCACAAAAGCGGCCCATTCCAGGATACGGATCTTGACGTCGATACCGATCTGGGCCAGGTTCTCCTGGATGATTTCGGCGCATTTTCCCCGGACCTCGTTTCCCTGGTTGCTGATGAGTTCGAAGGAGAAAGGCTGTCCGTCCTTGTCGAGGATGCCGTCGCCGTTCGTGTCCTTCCAGCCCGCCTCGGCCAGAAGGGCTCTCGCTTGCTGCGGGTCGTACGGATAGGTCCGGACGTTGGGATTGTAGGCCCACGTGCCGGGCTTCAGGGGACCCGTGGCCGGTTTTCCCAGTCCCAGGAGCACACCCGAGATGATCGCCTCCCTGTTGATGGCATGGGCCAGGGCCTGGCGCACCCGCTTATCGATGAAAAGGGGGCTTTTCAGGTTGTACCCGAGATACGTGTAGCTAAAGGACAGATACCTGTATTTGTTGTAATTCTTGCGAAACAGAGGCGCTTCCGTCTGCCGTGTATACTGCAGCGGCGTGAGTCCCATCTGGTCGATGCCGTTGGCCCGGAGTTCGAGAAACATCGTCGCCATGTCAGGGATGATCCTCATGATGAAGCCGTCGGTGTAGGGACGGCCCTCGAAATAATCGGGGTTTGACACAAGGACGATTTTCTGCCCCGTCACCCATTCCTTGAACTTGTAGGGACCCGTGCCGATGGGACGGCGTGTGAGGGGGCTTTGCGAAATGTCCTTCCCTGCCAGGAGATGTTTGGGATAAATGGCAGCGCCCCAGCTCATCAGGGCGGGGGCGAAGGGTTTGTCATAGGTGACCCGGAAGGTGTAGGGATCGAGCACTTCGGCCTTTTTCACTTTCAGAAAATCCCCCGCATAGGCCGTCGGCGTTTTCGGGTCGATCGTCACCTGGTAAGTGTAAAGGACGTCTTCCGCCGTGAAGGGCTGCCCGTCATGCCACTTGACGCCCTTTCGGAGGTGGAAGGTAATGACCAGTCCGTCGGGTGAGATGTCCCAGGACTCGGCCAGATCGCCGACCACATTGATATCCTTGTCGTATTTCACCAGACCGTTGAAGATCATCCCGGAAATTTCGTGGGAACTGTTGTCCGAGGCCAGGATGGGAATCAGGTTCGAGGCGTCGCCGATGGACCCTTCGACCAGAATGTCGCCGTAGGCGGGTTTTGTATCTCCCGAGGAATTGACCCCTATTTTCTCGGAAGGACCACAACCGGACAGGATCAGAAGCAGGGTGATCATGAAGATGTATCGGAACATGATATCCTTTAAAATAAAGTGTCTTTTGGCCCTTCTAATAGCATATCCGGGATTATAAAGAAACCTTGATGGGATCTATCCTCTTGCCGGGAAAGACTGCGGAATGATATATCCCTTGAACGTAAACCGTAAAGTGCTAAAATTCGAATCGAAAACTTCAGGATCATTGGTTTGACAGATCATCCAACCGGATGCCTGCAGGAGACCGGCAAGGCATCGCAGCCGAAAAAAGGAGGCGCAACATGGCGCGTTATCTCAGACGCAAAGCGGTTATGGTTTCGTTACTGGTTCAGGTCTTTTTTCTC
>CAZIPU010000238.1:0-2658 GCA_964541005.1 uncultured Syntrophales bacterium
TCGGGCATGATCAGCTCCCGGAACTGGAAAGTCATGAATTCGGATAGAAATCCATCCCCATCATGGGCTTCGCTGATCCGGAATTCTCCCGTTGACAGGTCGACAAAGGCGATGCCGTAGCTTTTCTCGTGATGGTGAATGGATGCGAGAAAATTGTTTTCCTTCGGGCTCAGATTGTCATCATCGATGACCAATCCCGGTGTCACCACCCGGACGACATCCCTTTTGACCACGCCTTTTGCCAGTTTCGGATCCTCCATCTGTTCGCAGATGGCGACCTTGAAGCCGTTTTCGATGAGTTTGGAAATATAACCGGAGGCCGCATGATAGGGAAAACCGCAGAGGGGAACACTGTCTTCCTTCCCCTTATTACGGGATGTCAGGGTCAGGTCGAGAACCCCGGAAACGGTTTGGGCGTCTTCGAAGAACATCTCGTAGAAATCGCCCATGCGGAACAAAAGGACGGCATCCGGATACTGCGCTTTCATGTCGAGGTACTGCTTCATGGCGGGGGTCAAGGTGATCGTTTCCTTCATTCCCACCTTCCTCTTTTGTTTTCTCTCAGATCGATGACATCCTCACGCGTTGGCGTCCCCGGGGGCCGGTTGTCCCGAAGAAGCCAGCTCAGCAGGGCATTGATGACACTGATTAGAATGGATCCTAAAACGGCCGTCCAGAATCCGTCGATATCAAAACCGGGGATAATGACCGAGACGAGCATCAGAAGGGCCGCATTGATGATAAAGGTGAATATACCGAAGGTCAACAGATTGATCGGCAACGTCAGCAGGATCAGAATGGGCCGGACGATGCTGTTCAGGATGCCCAGCACGGCAGCGGCAAAAACGGCCGTGAGGAAATGGTCAACGTGAATGCCATCCAACAGATAAGAAACAAGCAGGATCGATGCCGTCAGAACAAACCATTTAAGCAACAGTATCAATTGAGGGAACTCCTTTTAACGCCCCTTACAGTCAATCAAGAAAAAAAGAGAGGCAAACCGGCGGGCCGCCTCTCTTTTCGAAAATGAGCCGGATCACTCGGGTTTGAAATATTCTTTCGCCGCTCCACAGACCGGACAGGACCAATCCGCCGGCAGATCCTCGAAACGAACGCCGGGCGGAACTCCCCCGTCGCTGTCGCCTTTCACCGGATCGTAAATGTAACCGCATACACTGCATACGAATCTCTGCATCGATGTCCTCCTTTGCAAACTGACAGGTCCAAATTGATTAACCGACAGCGGCGAGAATTTTTTCCGCAAGATTCTCCCCGCGTTCATAACATTCCTTCAGAATCGCCTCGTTCGGTACATTCTTCGTCCTCAGGGCTTCCCCGGTCATTTCCACGCCCATTTCCTTCATGACGGCATCGATCTGAACGGCGGCTTCTCCGCTCCAACCGTATGATCCAAAGGCAAACCCCAGCAGGTTCCGCGGTTTGAGCCCTTTCATATAAGTCGTCACATCGGCGATCTGGGGCAGCATGTTGTTGTTGAGGGTCGAGGATCCGATGACCACCGCCGCCGCATCCAGTAATTCGTGCATCACGTCGCTTCTATGACAGGCGTCCATGCACATGAATTTCACATCGATCCCGTGACAGGCCAGCCCTTCTGCAATGGCCCGGGCCATTTTCTCGGTGCTCTGCCACATGGACCCATAGACGATCACCGCTTTGGAAGTCGGAACCTGGGCCGACCACGTTTTGTATTTTTCAACAATCCACTGCGGGTTTTTTTTCCAGATCGGCCCATGATCGGGGGCGATGACCTTGATGGAGAGGCCCGTTGTGGCGACCCTCTGAATCAGCTTTGAAACGAGTGCCGAATACGGGAGCAGAATGTTTGCGTAATAGGTCGAGGCTTCGTACTCCAAAACGGACGGGGACAGATTTCCATCGAACCGTTCCGATGACGCGTAATGCATTCCAAACGCATCCTGGGAAAACAGGAGTTGATCGTCCTCCAGGTAGGTAAACATGCTGTCCGGCCAGTGGAGCATGCGTGTTTCCAGAAACGTCAGATTCAGGTTCCCCAGGGACAGGGAATCCTCATCCTTGACGGGAAGAACATCTTGCGGCAGATTGTAGATCTCCTTCAGGACCTTCGCTCCCATCGCGGACGCATAAACGGCCTTAGGCGCCACTTCCCGGATAATCTCCGGAAGGCACCCCGTATGATCCATCTCGGCGTGATTGGAAACGATGATTTCAATTTCCCTGGGATCGATGACGGAATTGATGCGGGAAAGCATTTCATTTTTAAAAGGAGCCTTAACCGTATCGATCAGTGTGGCTTGTTCTGCCAGAACGAGATAGGCATTGTAAGTGCTGCCGCGCTTTGTCTGATAGCCGTGAAAATCCCGGATATTCCAGTCCACGGCCCCAACCCAGTATACGTTATTGCTGATTTTGATGGCTTTTTGCATTTCGGCCTGTTCCCTCCTTCATGAAAATTGAACTGATTAACAAGGCAAACATTTTTATCGCGATGACCTTAACAAAGTTTCCCGAGATTCGTCAATAAATCATCTTGGCCAATCTCAATTTAGGAGATTGACAAGAGCGCTTTTTTATATTATTGAGCAACGAATTTTTCAAACACATTCCTCAGTAGCTCAGTCGGTAGAGCAGATGGCTGTTAACCATCGGGTCCGT
>CAZIPU010000239.1:0-2591 GCA_964541005.1 uncultured Syntrophales bacterium
CATCCCGGTAAAGGGAAATGCCCCTGAAGTTGGATACCTGCAGACGGTTTTCCGCCAGGATCAGGGCCGCCCCCAGGGCTCCCGTCAGGTGACAGAATTTGGACACGAAGATGGGCTTTTTCAGCCTGTGTTCGAGAGCGGCCACCAGGGCGCGATTACGGGCTGTCGCCCCCTGGAAGCAGACCTGTTCGCCGATGTTCGCCTCGACGGCCACCTTGGCCAGATAGTTCTCGCAGATCGAATGGAGCACGCTCGCCAAAACCTCATCGATCGTGTACCCTTCAGCCAGGTAGTTGTTGATGTCCCTTTCCATGAAGACCGTGCAGCGGTCGCTGGAGATGGGAGAAGGCGTGTTCATGGCACGATCCGCGTATTCCGGAAGCGGAACGCCGAGTTTCTGGGCCTGCTCCTCGATAAAGCTTCCCGTCCCGGCGGCACAGACATTGTTCATCACCGAAAAGGTCACCATGCCGTTTTTCATGGTCGTAAATTTGGCGTCCTGGCCGCCGATTTCGATGATCGTGTCGGTTTCGGGATTCAGTTCGTAGGCCGCACGGGCATGGGCCGTGATCTCGTCGACCATCATGTCGGCGTCGATGATCCGGCCGATGAACTTCCTGCCGGAGCCCGTCGTTCCGACTCCCCTGAAAAGGAAATTGCAGCGGTGCCGCGCTGCGATGTCGTCGAGGGCCTCGAACAGCGCCTGGACGGCCTTCACGGGCCGGCCGGATGTCCCGGTGTACAGGCTGACCAGGACATCGTTTTGCCCGTTGATCAGGACTCCTTTCGTACTGGTGGACCCGATGTCGAGCCCGAAATAGACCTCCTCCGTTACTTGCAAAGGGGCATAAATATCGACTTCGATGGCAGTAAAATGCTTTCGCGGCGTGTAAACATATTTGTCCCGGCTGGTGAATTCGGGATAACGCGACTCGTTGAGACAGAGGGGGGGATAGGCATACGCCTTTTCCCGGTGCTCCTCGCGGAACAGCTCTTCCCAGCTCTTCAGATCGAGATCCTCCGGCATCCCTTCTTCGATCCGAAGCAGAGCAGCCCCGATCGCCCCGTAAAGATGGCTGTATTCGTCGATGATCGGCGTAACCTTAAGAAGATTGGTGAAATGCTTCACCACCGCCTGATTCATGGACACCCCGCCGGCGAGGACCAGGGGCGTCCGGACTTCCTGGTCCGGCATCAGGGTGTCGATGACGTTTTTGGCCAGGCCCTCACAGAGCCCGTCGCTGATTTGGCCGATGGAATAACCCTCCTGCTGGGCATGGATGAGGTCGGTCTTGGCAAAAACGGCGCAGCGGGTGGCGATTTTGGGCGCACTGCCCTGGTTGCAGAAGGCAACTGCGCTCAGGAGATCGATGCTCTTCAGGTTCAGGCGGATGGCCTGCTGATCAAGAAAGCTTCCCGTACCCGCGGCGCAGGACGTGTTGGAGCGGTAGCGTTCGTAATCGCCTTCTTCGTTGAACGTGATGAGACCGAAATTTTCGCCGCCGACGAAGAGGATGCTCCCCACCTGTCGGTGGAAGTGACGGACGGCGGCGATGATGGATATCTGGGTATCGTAACGGCTGGTCCGGCGAAGAATATCGGGACCCGACAGGGTCATGCCCACGGCGCCGACACGGCGGCAGTCGACATGGGATAACATGGTCCGAAGTGTCTCCCGGATCTGCCCCTTGTGGAACTGATAGGAAGAATGCAGAACCGTTCCCCGAGCATCCATCAGAACCAGGGACAGGGAAACGGAACCGATATCAATCCCCACAACATCTAGGAGCGGGGTCAAATCTTTATCCTTGACATTTGATCCATATTATCCTGTATTTCCCGGAATCTCTCGGCCAATTCGGGATCATGCTGCATTTTTAATTGAAAACGCTTTCTCGCCTGACTCACCGCACTGTAGTCAATACCACCAAGCAGACGCCCAATTTCCGGCTGAGTAATATGACAAAAGCGATAAAGCAACTCCATCAGCATTGCCCGTTCAATCGATTGCGTTCCCTTTGCGGCGAGTTCACCCCGGGGCATCCTGACCAGCCGTGCATACCGGTCAATCAACTCACCGGACGTCATGATTTGGCCCAGTTCCCGAAGTTCAGGCTGTTCCCGCAATGATTTCGAATCTTTTCGATCCCTGCCTAACCGTTCTTTAACTTCTTTGATAAAATCCTCTTCCCCGACAATACCAGTCCCCTTCCCTTTTTCCAAAGGACTGGAAATATCTTTCCCCACGCCTTCCGCCACGAATTGCCTGTATTCATCCCTCGATTTCCGGTCTTCCGGGCCGAAGTACCTCAGAATGGTCTCATAATGAATAAACGCCTCATGATTTTTGACATCCAGATATCCCGGAAGGCTTGTCGCATCGCTGATTAACAAGTCTCGCCATCTTTGCTCCAGCGGCGCGAGGGATTTCATTCTTAAGGGATTCAGGTGAATATAACGGGATACTTCCAGAAGGTAATTGTTCCTGTCGATCAGAAAAGCCTTATACCGGCCCTGGTATAAATGTCCTGACCGCTTGTACTTTCGATTGAAGGTTCCCGTATAGCTGATATTGAAATGACGCATGAACT
>CAZIPU010000240.1:0-2565 GCA_964541005.1 uncultured Syntrophales bacterium
TACTGGGATCAACCGGATCCATCGGCGTCAATACCCTGAATGTGGTCAGGTGTCATCCGGCGGGATTTCGCGTCAGGGGGCTGGCAGCCGGTGAAAATATTTCCCTTCTTAAAGACCAGATTCTTGAATTCAGACCCGAGGTGGTATCGGTTTCCACGGAAAAACTCGCACGGGACCTGGCGGCGTCTTTGCCATCCACACAGGATCTTAGAATTCTATATGGGCTGGAAGGATGTATCGATGTCGGCACCCTTAATGATGTGGAACTGGTGGTCTCAGCGATCGTCGGATCCTCGGGGCTTCTTCCGACTCTGAAGGCCATAGAAAAGGGGAAAGACATTGCCCTGGCAAACAAGGAAACCCTTGTCATGGCCGGTGAACTGGTGATGCAGGCGGCCAGGAAAAACAAGGTTCGCATTATTCCGGTAGACAGCGAGCACAGCGCTGTTTTCCAATGTCTTAAGGGTTACAGGAACAGAGATGTCAGACGGATCATTCTGACGGCATCGGGGGGGCCATTCTGGGGAAGAACCGCGGCAGACATGTGCCGGGTGACGCTCGAAGAAGCCTTGCAGCATCCCCGGTGGAAGATGGGAAAGAAAATAACCATTGATTCCGCGACGATGATGAATAAGGGACTTGAAATTCTGGAAGCAAAATGGTTATTTGACGTGGGACTTGACATGATAGACGTATACATACATCCGCAGAGTGTTGTCCATTCCATGGTTGAATACCATGACGGTTCCGTCATGGCACAATTGGGGATAGCCGACATGAAAGTGCCCATCGCCTACGCCTTATCCTATCCGAGGCGCATGAAAACGTCGGATAGTGAATTCCTCAGCCTTCCCGATATCCGACATCTTAAATTCTACAGGGCTGATCAGGGTCAATATCCTGCGATTAGATTGGCTTTTCAGGCCGGTCGTGAGGGTGGTACGATGCCTGCGGTCATGAATGGCGCCAACGAACGGGCCGTCTGCGCTTTCTTGAATAAACAGATTTCCTTTCATGAAATTGTGACGTTGACGGAGGAGGTCATGTCCGTTCACCGCGTTCGGCAAAAACCCTCCATCGACGAGATCGTCAAGGCCGACATGTGGGCGAAAGAGAAGATGGAAACCCTTATAGAAGAGAGGATGGATCATTGTTAGGCATAAGTATCGTATCGTTAATCATTTTGCTTGGTGTCCTGATATTTGCGCATGAAATCGGGCATTTCCTGGCAGCCAAATATTGTGGTGTCAAGGTGCTGAAATTCTCTCTGGGTTTCGGTCCCCGCCTTATCGGCAGAAAATGGGGGGAGACGGAATACCTGATTTCGGTTTTTCCCCTGGGGGGGTATGTCAAGCTCCTGGGAGAATCCGAAACCGAGGAGATTGCCGAATCGGATCTCAATCGTTCCTTTTCCAGCCAGTCCGTCCTCCGCCGAATGGCCATCGTCGCCGCCGGCCCCGTATTCAATTTCGTTCTGGCCATCCTGATTTTCACCTGCGTCTATATGTACGGCGTCCCCGTTCTGATGACGAAAATTGGCGATATTCAAAAGGATTCCCCCGCTTTTTCAAGCGGCATTGCCAAAGGGGATGTCGTGACCAGAATAAACGGCAGGGATATCCGCAAATGGGAAGAGCTCTCTGAAATGGTTACGGGAAGTAAGGGCGCGCCGTTAACATTCGAATTAAAGAGAGAGTTACGGACTTATTCTGTCCTGATCAAGCCGACGTTGCAGAAGACGAAAAATCTTTTCGGAGAGGATGTGGAGAGTTATAAAATCGGGGTCATGCCGGCGGAAGCGTTTTATACGGAACGGCGAAACCCCGTATCGGCCCTGGGGGAGGGTATGAAACATACCTGGCTGATTACGAAGATGACCCTGCTTAGTCTTTACAAGATGATGGAAGGCGTTATTTCGCCGAAGAATCTGGGAGGACCGATCCTCATCGCCCAGATTGCCGGGAAGCAGGCCCAGGAAGGGGTTATTCCCTTTTTATTTTTCATGGCTTTATTGAGCATTAACCTGGGTGTTCTGAATCTGCTTCCCATACCGGTTCTGGATGGAGGGCACCTCCTTTTTTTCCTCATCGAAGTCGTAAAGGGAAGTCCCGTCAAACCCAAATGGCGGGAATTTGCCCAAACCATCGGGTTCGCCATTTTGATCATTCTGATGATCTTTGTCTTTTATTTCGATCTTACAAGGACTTAGATAATATACGATGAATACGCTTGCTATTGACACGTCTGGAAAATCTGCCGGTATCGCCATTTTGTCCGACCATGCCGTTTTATACGAAATTTACCTGAATACCGGCTTGAATCACTCCCTGATTCTGCTGCCGGAATTGGATCGCGCGCTGAAAGCAATCAATATGGAACTCAAGGATCTGGATCTGCTTGTCACGACCACGGGTCCCGGATCGTTCACAGGGCTTCGCATCGGCCTCAGCACTGTAAAGGGCCTGGCTTTGAGCCTGCAAAAACCTCTGGTCGGCGTTTCGACGCTTGAAGCGCTGGTGCAGAATATCTGTGCGGAGGATATTTTGATCTGCCCGGTTCTGAACG
>CAZIPU010000241.1:0-2555 GCA_964541005.1 uncultured Syntrophales bacterium
TCGATTGGGGTATATTAGAGGACATGCATTTTTAATGCAACTGTCTTGTATCCTTATTTCAGCTGTTCGGCTGTTGACGGCCTCATCCTTGACTGACGCTGCCGGCGCGTAAAGGTGTTCACCACGACGTGCAGGGTACCTGTAAAAAAATATCCATGTACATGATATTTCCATGGTATGTAAATTGGAAAATTGAATGACGGGCGAAAGGCATGTGACGGCATCATTATAACGGACTTTTCCAAAGCAACGGGTCACGGGTGCAAAAACGGCCGGAGATAAAGGAGGAGGCAATGGTACACTATCGGGAACTGGGGCTTGTCAATACGCGAGAGCTTTTCCAGCGGGCCATGGATGGCCGGTATGCCATACCGGCATTCAATTTCAATAATCTTGAGCAGTTGCAGGCCATTATCACCGCCTCCGTCGAAACATGCTCGCCGGTCATCCTGCAGGTTTCAAAAGGGGCGCGGCAGTACGCAAACCAGACCCTGCTGCGTTACCTGGCCAAGGGAGCGGTTGAAATGGCCCGGGAGATGGGGGGCGCCATTCCCATCGTCCTGCATCTGGATCATGGCGATTCTTTTGATCTGGTCCGTTCCTGTATCGAAACGGGATTTTCTTCCGTCATGATCGACGGAAGCCATCTCTCGTATGAAGACAATGTCGCATTGACGCAACTCGTGGTTGAGTATGCCCACAAGTATGATGTGACCGTCGAGGGGGAGTTGGGTGTTCTGGCGGGCATCGAGGATGAAGTGGCTTCGGCACGCAGCCATTATACCCGTCCCGAGGAGGTCCAGGATTTTGTCGGCCGTACCGGTGTCGATTCCCTGGCCATTTCCATCGGAACCTCGCATGGAGCCTATAAATTCAAGATCAGGGATGGGGAAAAGATTCCTCCGCTCCGGTTCGACATTCTGGAAGAGGTAGAACGCCGGATTCCCGGCTTTCCCATCGTGCTGCACGGGGCTTCTTCGGTTCCCCGGGAGGTTGTCGACGAAATCAACCGTTATGGCGGGAAACTGGAAGACACGGCCGGTATTCCGGAAGAACAGCTGCGCCGGGCGGCGGAATCAGCCGTCTGCAAGATCAACATCGATTCGGACGGGCGCCTGGCGTTAACGGCAGCAATCCGGAAGATCTTTTTTGAAAAGCCGGAAGAATTCGATCCGCGGAAATACCTGGGGCCGGCTCGCGATGCCCTGATTGCGCTCTACAGGCACAAAATCATGCACGTCCTGGGCAGTGCCGGCAGGGCTTTTCCCCCCACCTGATCGATTCGGAGATTCATCGGACGGGAAAGGCTATTCGGAGAACATTACCGGGTTTCCTGAAGATGGGGTTCTACGAAGATCTTCATCCTGCCGCCGCAGACGTCGCCGCCCTTGGTACCCAGATCGTCCGTCAGGTCGACTTCGATGACTTCCGGCCTTTTCTCCGTCAGAAGGCAGCGGAAGGCGGCGCTCCGGACCTGGTTTTCCCCGCAACCGCCCCCGACGGAACCGTAGGTCGATCCGTCGGCGAAGATGAGCATCTTGGCGCCCACTTCCCGGGGGGTCGATCCCCTGGTTTCGATGATCGTGGCCAGGCAAACGGGGGTTCCCTGTTCCGTCACTTCTTCCAGTTTTGCGAAAATTTCCCGATCGGTCATAATCCCACTCCTACTGCTTGACGAAGTAAACGTGCCTGTTCAGGTCCCTTTTTCCGGACGCAGATCAGTTCGCCCACGATGGATGCTGCGATTTCTTCGGGTGATTCCGCCCCGATGGGCAGGCCGATGGGAGTGAAAAGACGATCAAGACGGTCTTTCCGGATTCCCTGTTTCGCCAGCATTTCAACCACAAAACGCACGCGCCTCGAACTGCCGATCAAGCCGACATAGGCCGCCTCTCCTTCTTTTGTGAGGATTTCCTGGAGGCATTCCGCATCATGTTCATGACCCCTGGTGATGACCACGCAGTAAGTCGTGGAACTGACGGGAATCCGGCGGAGGGCCGGAACAAAATCCTCGGCAATGACTTCGCATCCCGGAAATCTGGAAGGATGGGCAAAATCGGGCCGGTCGTCGACAACGACCACATAAAAGCCCACGTCGCGGGAAAACCGGGCCAGGGGGACGGCAATATGCCCCGCCCCGCAAACCAGGAGTTTGACATCGGACATGATAACGTCAAAAAAAACTTTCACTTTCCCAGGACATTCAACCAGTTTCTTTTTCCTGTCGCTGATAGCCAGGTGCGCCTGGGAACGGACCTCTTCCTCCAGTTCCGTTTCCGAAAGGGAACCTTCCATTCGGCCGTTTGGTAAAATGATGGTTTGCGAGCCGGGGGGCAGGGCGGTCAGGGGTGATTCAATGACCGTTGCCAAACAGAATATTTCGTCCCGGGACAGGAGCTCATTGATCCGTTTCTGAATTCCCAAGAGAACCTCCTTTGATGGTTACGCAATCCTGGTTTCCGGTATCCGTCCGCTGTTTCGATGATAAAGTAGTCTGCTTTGGAGCGAAAGTATAGGAAAAGGTCCATGTTATGTCAAGAGAACGTATTATAAAA
>CAZIPU010000242.1:0-2525 GCA_964541005.1 uncultured Syntrophales bacterium
TTCTCCTGTACGGAGGCACCTGAGGGGCAACGAAAAAGTCTCCCGGGTAAGGAGATGCTGCCGTGCAGGACCTATCTTTTCCACAATCTCGGAAAGAAATCGGTAGTGTAAATTAATTTGTGTGAAATGGACAGAGGCCTGGGGAGGTAGAAAAAAAGGCGCTTTTCCTTTAGAAGGGTTTATCCACATAAACCTTAGACAGAAGGAGAAAGCGCCATGAAGCTGGAAGTAACGGTATCTGAGATTGCGG
Organism: uncultured Syntrophales bacterium; assembly: GCA_964541005.1. GTDB lineage: Bacteria > Desulfobacterota > Syntrophia > Syntrophales > JAAYKM01 > JAAYKM01. The sequence continues at coordinate 251 of CAZIPU010000242.1, forward strand.
ACATTTTCAAGGAGATTCAGGAGCGTCCTGGGCAGTTGTTTGAGATGATTCGTTTGGACATTAGAGAAGTTGTCGGGAACTATCTGACGGCGATGATGAATGCGGAGTTGACCCATTATCTGGGGAGAGAGCCGTATGTGCGGTTGTCCGGCGAGGTAAATCATCGCAATGGTTCCTATGGTCGCGGTTTTGCTTTGAAAGGGATTGGAGAAGTCCATGTGGACGTTCCCCGGGATCGCAAAGGTGAATTCAGGACGTCCGTGATTCCCCGGAGCAAGCAGTATGAAGAGGAGGTGGCCCGGGATCTCAGTATTTTGTTTTTGGCAGGGATCAGTACGCGGACCTTGTCGATGCTATCGGAAAGGCTGATTGGGCGTCGGATTTCTCCGGCCGAGATCAGCAGTGTCAGTGCAGAGCTCAATGGTGCGGTAGAAGCTTGGCGGTGGCGTGATTTGTCAGGAGAATCGATCAAGTATCTTTTTATTGACGGCGTCCACTTCCATATGCGGATGGGCAGGAGCATCGAAATGGTTCCGGTTCTGGTGGCGATCGGTGTGACACGGACGGGACAGAAGATGGTATTGAGCCTGCAGGCTGGAGACAAGGAATCGGCCTCATCGTGGCGGGAGTTCTTTAAGGACTTGAAAGGCAGAGGATTGGATGGCAAAACAGTCATTCTGGGAATGATGGATGGATTACCTGGCTTAGAGACCGTTTTCCGGGAAGAGTTTCCGCAGGCCAAAATCCAGCGCTGCCAGGTCCACGTGGCCCGGAATGTTCTGGCCAAGGTGCCGCAGAAGTTCAAACAGGACGTGGCAGATGATCTGCGCTCCATCTTCTATGCCCCTTCCTCAGATCAAGCTTGGGAATATTTTGAAGTCTTCCGACAGAAATGGCAGAAAAGCATTCCCTCCGCGGAGGAATGTCTGGAACGGAATATCGATGCCTGCCTGATTTTTTCAACTTTCCGCCGGAAGAATGGATCTCATTAAGAACCACCAATATCATTGAACGGCTGAACAAAGAATTCAGGAGAAGAACCAAGTCCATGGAAATCATGGCCGGGGAAACGGCATGTTATCGAATCCTGGCCTATATATCGTTGAAAATGGAGTTGTATTGGAGGTCAAGCCCCGTAGGAAAAGTGCGGCGTAACCTGCCTTTCTTTAAAGAATTGGCCTACATGAATTTTATACATAAATGTTGACAGTACCTATAATGGACATGGTGTTATGAAGAGTCTGTAATGGTTGTTCAATCAATTGGATCGATAAATGGACGAAGAGCTGATTAAACATTACCGGTCGTTTCTGAAAGACAGCATCCGCAAGGTTATTGATTTTTCCCGGACGGATCAATTCCGGGGCATTGCACCGCCCCCGATCGAAAAACCTTACCCGCAAAATGCAAAGAGGGTTGATCTGTTGCCATGCGATCAGTTCGGTGAAATCGGGAAAATTGACCTCAGGTCCGCCATCCGGAATCGTGAAAGCCGGCGGTCCTACGGCGGCAAGCCAATCAAGCTGGAAGAATTGTCTTTTCTCCTGTGGGCTTCCCAGGGCGTTAAAGAGAAACTGGATGCGGGCCATGCCCTGCGGGTCGTGCCTTCCGCGGGATGCCGTCACGCCCTCGAAACCTACCTGTGTGTTCTGAACATCGAGGGACTTAGGCAGGGCGTTTACCGCTATCTTCCCCTGGAGCATCAACTCCTGTTCGAGTTTGCCGGTGAGCACCTGAAGAAAAGAATTTCCGATGCGGTTTTCGGACAGACCTATCCGGCCGAGGCCGCTGTTACCTTTATCTGGACGGCGGTTCCCTACCGGATGGAATGGCGCTACGGCCTTGCTGCACACAAGGTGATCGCCATCGAGGCGGGTCACGTCTGTCAGAATCTCTACCTGGCCTGTGAGGGAATCGGGGCGGGCATGTGTGCCATGGCCGCCTATGACCAGGAAAAAATGGACGAATTCCTGGGAATCGACGGAGAAGATGAATTCTCGATCTATCTCGCCTCGGTAGGCCGGAAAGAAGAGAGAAAATAGTCTGTTATTCCTTGTGCTTTTGCCATTCGGGATCGGGAAGGATTTGTCGTGACAGGGCAGTTTGATAAAACAAAAAAAAATTACCTCAAAAATAACCTTGACAAACAGTTCGGCTTATGGTTTTCTTAGCCCACTTTTGTATAAAGGAAAAATCGATGGACAGTAACAATCTCACCGCAAAACGGGCTTATTATTTTAGCTTTTATTTTTACGGCGAGGTCTGTCCGTCGCTT
>CAZIPU010000243.1:0-2498 GCA_964541005.1 uncultured Syntrophales bacterium
TCAGACGCGGTTTTGAAACGGGTGACCCCGCGCAGTGCGACACATTCCGGGAAGGAAATCTATAACCGCTTCTTGAATAGAATCGGTGCGAACAAGGCGATGGGAATTAAACGAAACCCAATCGGTTTTTTCGGGAAATGGGCAAGGACGGGGATACTACAGAAAAACGAAAGGGGAAACAACTTATGCAGAGGGAGTCTGTTTTATTAGTCGCCGCCCTGTTTGTCGGCATGCTCATGTTCGTGGCCTCTGCCGGTGCCGAAACTTAAAAAGTCGGATCGTAAAGGGGCTTTGCCCGTCCGGAAACCATTCAAGGAATAGGCCCTTTTTTCATCCGTCATTGTTCCCAAGTGTTTTCCATACCGCTCAAGGTTTTCGGCACGAATACCCCGGAAGCATCATATGTCGTGGACGAAGATGAGACGGTTTCTCCCGTCATTTTCCTCCTGCCTCTTCCGGCATTGGACGCACAGGCGACAGGACGGGAAGACGCGTAATCGTTTTTCGTCGATTTCGCAGCCGCATGTCTCGCAGAGACCGAATACACCCTGTTCAATTTTTGAGAGGGCGTTTTCAATTTCCGACATCGCCAGCCTTTCCCGGTCATGAATCATGAAAGTCATATTTTGATCCGTTTCAAGGGAGGATCGATCCAGGTCATCTGTCGGCGATTGGGGTTCGCTATCCTTCAATTCCATGATTATTTTCCTGGCGGACAATTGCAATTTGTGCAGTTTCGTAACCAAAAGAGACTTAAAATCAACTTTCTTCTCCTGTTTCATAAAAATACCCTCCCATGTCGTGGCGAACCGGCGGAAAACTGTCGGCACGGTCTTCTCTCCACATTTTTGTGTTCTCTTTTTGCTTTTCAATGAAGGAATCTTACTGAAATTTGCAGGATACCTATCAAACAAATGTGCATGGTGGATGAGGGATCTGTTAAGTTTCGGTGAAATCCATCGTAGTTTGAGATAGAAAACCCACAGCAGTTGGAAATGCAGATCATGCAGTTACAGAAGCATCAATGGGGTCAATAAGTAAAAGGGGGCCCATGGGGGTATGCCATTTCGCGGTATGCATGGTTCGGTTCTTTCCGGAATTTTAAAAGTCGTCTATGGGGCTGATGTTATTGGGTTTCAAATCATAATCAATCTGTCGTTATGGTGTAAAATATGCTATGACTCCGTCGAACAGACATAACAAACATCGACCCGGGCACGCTCCGGTCCCCGTTCGGGTTCATCATGGTTCCCGGTTTCCGCCGGACTGGCGGGAATGGATATATGTAACGCGGAAGTAAATCGCGATATGAAGTCAGAGACATAAGGAGGAATGATGAAGATCAGGAATATCTTGACGATGATGGTTGTTTTTCTTGTCCTGCTCGTGACCGTTCCCAACGCCATCTTTGCCCAGGAAGCAGGGGGAAATGCAGTCTTCAGGCAGGAAGAACTCGATCAGATGCTGGCGCCGATTGCCCTTTATCCCGATTCGCTCCTTTCCCAGATTTTGATGGCCTCCACCTATCCGCTTGAGGTTGTGCAGGCCGACCGCTGGGCCCAGCAGAACAAGAATCTGCAAGGCGACGCTCTGGCAAAGGCCCTCGAAGCCCAGTCCTGGGATCCCAGCGTTAAATCCCTGGTGAATTTTCCCCAGGTATTGAACATGATGAACGAGAAGCTGGACTGGACACAAAAGTTGGGGAACGCATTTCTCGCCCAGCAGAAAAACGTCATGGCCACCGTCCAAAAGTTGCGGGCCAAGGCTGAAAAAGAGGGGAACCTGAAGAGCAACACGGAACAGACGGTCAAGGTCGAAAAGGAATACATCATCATTGAACCGGCGAACCCGCAAGTCATCTATGTGCCAAGCTATAACCCGGTCGTGGTCTACGGTACCTGGTGGTACCCCGCCTATCCGCCGTATTATTACTACCCTCCCCCGATGTATTCCTTTGCGGCGGGTGTGGCGGTCGGTGTCGCATGGGGTTATGCCTGGGGATCCTGTAACTGGCACGGCGGCGATGTCGATATTGATATCAACAGGAATATCGACATCAACAAGAACATCGATCGCGGAAAATATGCCGGTCAGTATCAGGGAAGCGGACAGGCGGGGAAAGGACAATGGTCACATGATGCAAGCCATCGGAAGGGCGTAGCTTACCGCGATCAGGCAACGGCGCAGAAGTATAACAGAGGCGCCGACGCACAGGCAGCGAAGTCCCGGGATGCATTCCGGGGCCGTGCCGATCAGGGCAGGAAGGAACTTTCTCAGGGCAGCGCGCGCCGGTTCCAGGGCGGCCAGGAACTGGGGAAGTCCGGTGGCAACCGGTCAGGTGGAAGCGCTTTCCATGGCATGGACCGGGGGAGATCCGCAATGGATTTCAGCAGCCGGGGCAACGCCAGCCGTCAGGGCATGTCACGCGCCGGCTTCAGTGGCGGCGGACGTGGCCGCAGATAACTGCGATGTCGATAACCGTACCCGTTTCCGGAAGG
>CAZIPU010000244.1:0-2348 GCA_964541005.1 uncultured Syntrophales bacterium
AGAGGCGTGAAAATCTGGACCTGCTCGGGATGGATTTTAAGCTCCCGATTGACAAAGATGCGAAGAGCATCCATGTCCTGATCCCGGCATCCCGGATGGGCTGCGATAAAATAGTAGGTCAGAAACTGCTTGTTCCGGATGCCCCGGTTCAATCGGTCAAAAGCCTCCTTGAAGCGGAGCAGTTGCCTGCCCGCCGGTTTCTTCATCAGGGCCAGGACATGATCCGCCGTGTGTTCAGGAGCCACTTTCATTTGTCCCGACGTATGATGCCGGATAACCTCTTCGAGATAGGCCATGCCGCCCTTTTTATCCTGGAGGATCAGATCATAGCGGATCCCGGAAGCGACAAAAACTTTTTTCACTCCCTTGATTTTCCTGATTTTCGACAGCAAAACCCGCTGCCGGTCATGATCGACGGGCAATCGGCTGCATACCTGCGGATACAGGCATCGTTTCTCGCGGCAGCAGCCGCGCTGAAGCTTCCTCGCACATTCAAAGCCGTACATGTTCGCCGTCGGACCGCCGACATCGCTTATGACCCCCTTGAATTGGGAACGCGTACACAAACGCTTCGCCTCCCCCAGGATGGATGCTTCACTCCGCCATTGAACGGTTCTTCCCTGATGGACGGCAATGGAACAAAAGCTGCATTCCCCGTAACAGCCCCGGTGAGTCGGAATGGAAAACTGAATCGTCTCCAGGGCCTTGACCGCCCCCTGGCCTTTGTAAAAAGGATGGGCATCCCCCATAAAAGGCAGTTCATGAACGGCATCCAGATCGACCTGCGAAAGGGGAAGAGGCGGTGGATTCTGCACCAGGTACCGGCCGTCTTGCTTCTGGCAAAGCCCTTTGGCGGTAAGAGGATCGCTGTGATCGTAAAAAAGACGGAACATGCGCGCGAAGGCGTCTTTGCTGGAGGAAACATCGTCGAAGGAGGGCAGCACCGTGTAATCCGGACGCGTTTCCTTTGCCATGTAGCAGAGTCCCCGGATGTCGCGTGGATCTTCTCCTGCGCGGAGCGCTTCGGCAAACTCCCGAACACTCTTATCGGCCATGCCGTAGAGCAGGTAGTCTCCTGGAGCGTCACAGAGGATCGACCGGCGCACCCGGTCGGACCAGTAATCATAGTGAGCGATACGCCGCAGACTGGCCTCGAGGCCTCCCAAGACAACGGGTGCCTTATGATGACCGGGGAGGGAACGGATCAAATTCGCATAGGCGATCAGGGCGCGGTCGGGACGCTTCACGTTTTCGCCGCCCGGGGTAAAATCGTCCCGATGGCGCCTCTTCTTTGTCGCCGTGTAGTTGGCGACCATGGAATCGAGGCACCCTGCCGTTACCCCCCAGAACAGGGAGGGCTTTCCCAGCCGGCTGATGTCGGCGGTGCTCCGGACATCCGGCTGGGCAATGATGCCCACACGAAAGCCGGCGTCAACAAGGATATGGCCGATCACGGCCACGCCGACAAACGGACTGTCGATATACGCGTCGCCCGTTATCAGAACAATATCCAACTCTTCCCAGTCCAGTTCTTTCAGTTCTCTCGTTGTCGTGGGAAGAAACATGAATACGCCAATTCATCAAAGGTTTTCACTTCTGTTAATTCATTCCTGCCCCCCGGGCGGACTGTCCCCGCGGAAGCCTCCCCAAGACCTTAGCCGACCAGTTTGGCGGTAATGGCCGCCACATGCCGGCCCTGGTAACGGGCCCCGGCCAGTTCCTGCTCGACCGGGTTTCTCTCTCCCGTGTTGCCCGCGATTGTCGACGCCCCGTAGGGGGAACATCCGGCTACGATGTCCGTCTGGGTTTGCCCGGCAAACGTATAGGGCAGACCGACGATGATCATCCCATGATGCAGCAGGGTCGTATGAAAACTGAGGATCGTCGATTCCTGCCCCCCGTGCTGTGTACCGGAACTCGTAAAAACACTCCCAACCTTGCCGACCAGGGCTCCCTTCGCCCAGAGGCCGCCCGTACTGTCCAGGAACTGGCGCATCTGGCCGCACATGTTTCCGAACCGGGTCGGCGTTCCGAAAATGACGGCATCCGCCAGGGCCAGATCTTCCACGCTGCAAACAGGCACGTGGGAAAAGGCCTGCTGCGCATCGAACACCCCGATCTTCTTCAGCAGTTCCTCGGGGAGCGTCTCGGGAACACGCGACAGGGATACCTCGGAACCGGCAATCTCTTTCGCACCCTGAGCCACGGCCTCGGCCATGCGATAGATATGACCGTAGGCGGAATAGAATACGACTAAAATCTTCATGGACTTTTTCCCTTCCTTTCTGAATCAGGTGAATCCAATCCCTCAAAACACCGTTTCTGATGAATGATTGTCTTACGGAAAA
>CAZIPU010000245.1:0-2344 GCA_964541005.1 uncultured Syntrophales bacterium
CGGATATGAAGGCGGGGGATGTGTTCACGGGCGAGTTTACCCTGACGAACCACGGCTTGATCCGTGCGTCGGAGAAGACGGTGTTTGCGAACGGCCCGTACCGGATCGTGAAGACGGCGGACGGCTGGCGCTGGGAAGGCCCCCTAAAGTACCGTTGCCTTGGCGTTGGCGAAAATGCCCGTTACGGCTAAGGGGAGCTTCCTGTTTCCGCTGTTTCCTGCACCGGGCAAGGTGATGCTGCCGGTGAGGTCGAGGCGGCTTTGCCCGATATCCGCTCCGACCAACAAGACGTTCCCATTCAGGGAGCAAAGCAACCCCTGACCGGTCAGTTCCAGGCGGGTGATTTTCAGAATCCCGTTCCGCAGTTCCAGACTTCCTTCAATCTTCTTAAAACTCATTTTGTCCATGCCGGCGAAAGGCTCCAGCAGGGGATAGGTTCCATTCTGCAGAGCGAAGCGGATTTTCCCCGTCCCCGTGGTCCATTGCTCAATATTTCCCTTGAAAGCAAGGGTTCCCTTTAATTTTCCCGATACGGGCCTTCCGAATAGATCGTGTAAGAACGGGCATTTATCGATGCGGATGTCTTCGAAATCCACTTCCGCCGTTTCCGGGCCGTGGGTTGAAAGGAAATGATCATAGCGAAGTACGCCGGTCGCGATTCCTTGACAGGCTTCCGCCTTGATTTTGAAAAGCGTTTTGTTTTTAAAGAGTTGAAAGAGGGAAAGTCGCGTTGTGAGTTTTTTGATGTCGAGAGCCGCCCCCGGTTTTTTTTGAGACCGGATCGAGAGTTTATTCAGGGAGAACCCGACAATGGGTATGAAAGACAGTTTCTCTATGGACAGGTGGATGACCGGATACTTCGCCGCTACCCTGGCGGTGATGTAATCCTTGACCACAGAATTGGGAAACAAAACGTAAATGGAAAGAAAAAAGACGATAGAGCCGTAGAGAATGTAAATAAAGAGCCATTTCTTTTTCTGGTTTGCCATGAATTACCCCCGCGAATTCATTTTTCTGCTTAAACGGCAAATAGTCCGGGCTTTGTCGAACGATTGCCGTGGCGGCGAGGAGATCGCCTCATAGACCGGATACCGGAAGAGACCGTTTCAGTTTCCGGATGTCCGGCGTTATATACCTGCTGCGCCGCTTTCTTTCGTTGCCGGAGATGCTTTGCTCCTCGTGATGTCCCGGATATCCACGTATTTTTCATGAACCTGTATTGCCTTGAGAAAAGGTTCAATCATGAGCGTGATCTGACGGTCGTCTTTTGCAAGATGGATGGCAACCGGGTCCGCATAATTCTGCCGATGAAAACCGATGGTCGTTTCACCGGTTGACTGCTTCTCGCCTGTAATTGGCTGGATATCGATGATTTTTACACCCTCCGGCAGTTGAAAGCCTTCTCGCCGGCATTCATCTTTTCCCCCAGGTGTCATATCCGCCGTGGATACCCAGATCATCAGGTCGTCCAGGGAAATGTGCAGTTCCTGGTCCACCTGTTCCCTCACGGCCTCGACCCGCAGGTCCCGGGTGGCGGCCTCCAGGTAATGAATCGTGGAGTCGAGATCGTCTTTAATCAATGCATCCCGAATCGCTGGTGTAGAAAAGAAAAGAGTCAGACATACGATCGCGATCACGACGATTAACTCGATTAAGGTATAACCGAGCCTATTCCGTATCCCAATTCGTAATGTCCTTGTCTTTGCCATCACCTTCGGGTTCTCCATCCGCACCGTTGGAACTGAGATCGAAATCTCCGTGCACGCCGGGACAAAGATAGACATAGTCGTTGTCCCAGGGATCCTTGGGTGCTTTCCCCCGTTCCAGGTATCCTCCCTGACGCCACTTCTTGGCCGGATTTCCGGTCGCCGGAGGATCAACCAGCGCATTCAGGCCCTGTTCGGTGGTCGGGTAAGCGCCGTTATCGAGTTTATAAAGTTTCAGGGCGGTTGTCAGGCTTTCGATTTCCATACGGGCCTTTGCCTGCCGCGCTTCATCGGGGCGGCCCATGATCCTGGGGATGATCAAGCCCGCCAGAATTCCCAGGATGACGATGACGACCATCAATTCGATCAGGGTGAAACCATGCTGCGCTTGAAGATGTTTGCGTCTGAATTTCATGTTTGACCTCTCATCGTTTTATTACCGTGACTATCGGACGAGCTGATTCATTTCGAACATGGGCAGGAGGATGGACACCACGATGAAACCGACCACCAAGCCCATCAGAAGAATCATGACCGGTTCCAGGAGCGACGTCACGACCATGATGCCGGCCTCAACTTCCTTATCGCTGGCGTCCGCGATCTTGAACAGCATGTCTTCCATGGTGCCGCTCTGTTCC
>CAZIPU010000246.1:0-2331 GCA_964541005.1 uncultured Syntrophales bacterium
CAAACGACTCTCCCAGAGCCGATACAGATGGACTGTGTCAGACCCGGGCCTGGTGATCGATATTGACCAGGCCCATGGCGCGGCAGGCCACACTGAGGGTCCAGCACTCCTCATTATTGATATTGGATGACCCGTAATGGCCGATGGATTCAACCCGGTTGACCAGTTCGCCTTTTTCGTTCCGGACGATGAAATCCTTGTCGCGGGTGTCCTTGACCAGGCGGGCGATCCGCTTCAGGCTCCAGTCCCAGTCCTTCTCTTCCCACTTGTCGCTTTTCGGCGCCCGGTAGAGTACTTTGCGCAGACGATGCTCGTTGGCCTCCGTCATTCCGAAGAAGCCGGCACCCTTCGCACAGAGCGATCCCTCGTTGATGGGATGATCGGGATCGCCTTCGATGTTGAAGATCTTGCCCGTCAGCTTGTCGGTGCTGCAGATCAGACTGCAACCCACCGAACAGTAGCAGCAGATCGTGGTCGACTGCTTGGCTGTCCGGATCCGGTCCATCTTGGTCAGCCCGGCGGCGTGAGCCTTCAGGGGCGCCAAGTTCAGACCAAGAGAGGACAAGGCCACTCCTGATCCGATTAAGAAACCTCTCCTAGTAACTTCCATAAACCCTCCTTCCTTACTGCTTGATTGGGCGATTCCGGAAAAGTTAGCTGCCATGGCATCCCCGGGTGCGTCTTCGCTTGCGGGAATCATCGATTAACCATCAACAAACCCATGATTCTCAGGATTTCGTCACCATTTGATCAGAACGATCACCGGCGGATTGGATAACATTTCACAGAACCATCCATGGTTTTGCACACTGAATTCAGGAACGCGGCATGAAAACCAAGAGAGCCGCATCCGGTGACTCAGGAACATCTCTTTGTGATGGCGCGGAGATTTTTTATTGAGAGCGAATCTTTTCGGAGATTCGCTTGAGAACGGCCGGAGAAATTTTCTTCCCGAATAATATCCTTCCCGCCCCAAAAAATCCCTCATAGAGAAGGGGACACTAAATAATAAAAAGGGAAAAATCAAGCAAATAGTTACAAATTATTACTCCTATATTCTTGTAATTACATCATGGAGGTGTGGGCGATGTCGCAAGTGCCAGAAATGACAGATGAATTTGCTATTTAAAAGTGAAAAAAACCTTGACACCCCATGAAATTAAATAATATAGCAATACAGTTATGTAAAACGGTCGATAAATTAGTAACTGTCTGTTAATATTAACGAATATCAAATAATCCGACTTCCGTGTTCCGGGGAGCGGACTTTCGGCCGGAAGTTTCTTTGAATGCGTTTTTTGATGATTTCCTCTTACCCCTTCCATTCCCCTGAATCTTTTTTTGACGGGAAAGGAGTATGACCGGAAGGCATTCATTTGATTCAGCTTTCGGATGAGGGATGAGTAAATCGTCGGGGGAAAAATATTTTTATCCTTGGAAAGGAGCACGGTTTTATGGATGTCAGCAGAAGAGGTTTCTTGAAGATCTCCGGCGCGACGCTGGCGGCAGGCGGGATCGGTATCAGTCTGAAACCCGTCGAAGCGTATGCACAGCCGCTGAAGGTCAAATATGCTAAAGAGACCACCACCATCTGTCCCTACTGTTCGGTCGGATGCAGCATCATCGTCTCGACGCGGAACGGCAAGGTTGTCAATACGGAAGGCGATCCGGACAGCCCCATCAACAGAGGCGCCCTGTGCACGAAGGGCGGCTCCATCTACCAGATGGCGGTTAATGAAAATCGTCTCGGAAAACCCCTGTACAGGGCACCGTATACGGCGGAATGGAAAGAGGTCGAGTGGGAATGGGCCCTGGAGAAGATTGCGGAGAACATCAAGAAGAGCCGCGACAAGAGTTTCAAGACGACCAACGACAAGGGCGAGGTCGTCAACCGCACGGAGGGAATCGCCTCTGTCGGCAGCGCCGCCATGGATAATGAAGAGTGTTATACGTACCAAAAATTTTTAAGGGGGTTGGGCCTGGTCTATATCGAACATCAGGCCCGTATCTGACACAGCGCTACTGTGGCGGCTCTGGGAGAGTCGTTCGGACGCGGTGCCATGACCAATCACTGGATCGATTTCGCGAACAGTGATGTAATTCTTATTATGGGATGCAATCCCGCCGCTAACCACCCCATTTCCTTCAAGTGGATCCAGAAGGCCATGGACAAGGGCGCAAAGCTGGTCTGTGTGGACCCGCGGTTTACCCAGTCCGCCGCGCGGGCTCATTTCTATACGGCCCTCCGTTCGGGAACGGATATCGCTTTCCTGGGCGGGATGATCAAGTATATTCTCGACAACAACCTGATGCAGGAGGATTACGTCAAGA
>CAZIPU010000247.1:0-2254 GCA_964541005.1 uncultured Syntrophales bacterium
CGAGATACATCAGGAGGGGGAAATTGGCGGCGTAAAAGAGTTCCAGGTTGGCCGTAACGACGGAAAGGGGCAACCCCTGCCCGCCGACCTCCACACACTTAGAGGGACAAAGCCAGCCGTTTTCGGCAAATTTCCGGAAAGCGTCGTGAAAGCAAGGGGGAACACGCACCTGACCATTTTTTAAGACGCATCCCACGCGGTCCCCTTCGGCATAGGCGGGGAGAAATACATGAAGGGCCATCTTCTCCGCCTCGTCCCGTAACATCAGGATCTCCTCCCGCGTCGGGCCGCAGAATGCCGAACTGCTTAAAATTTTTCCAAGATCGATCTGCTCGAACAGAACAAACTGCTGATCCCGCTTGTTGACGAGGGTCTGGTTCATGGCATCCTCCTTCCGAAACGTCGCTCAACCCTTTCGGCTTACGAAATTGTGTCATCATGCCGAAAAATGCCATTTCGAACGAATGCGAGAAATCTTATTACTCCGGCAATGGAATCGATCCATTTCCGTTATTCCGTCGAAAGACCGAATCCGGAATGAATGTGACTGGCTTCCGGACCCGGAGACGTTGTCACAGTGTCATTCTGAGGCGTCAGCCGAAGAATTTCTTCCTTTTAACAGATCGTAATGATTCCATTCTTCTCTTCACTCAGAATGACTACAAATGTAAATCGGGTATTGCGACACCGCCTCAACCGCGGACATTTATTTATCGGCGGAAGAGCACTATCTCATTCCTTTCATGAAGACAGCCAGCCCCACATCCAGGGTGGCGCGGATTAGGCCACCTCTTTTTTCTTCGGGCGCGGCATAAAGATAATGGCTGATGATGCCGTTGAGCATCCCCCAGAAGGCATTCCGGCAGTAAAAAAGGTCTGTCCCCGCATTGAACTCCCCCGCCTGCACACCCTGCTCGAAGATTTTTTCGACGACGTCGATATTTTTTTTCATGGAGACGATCAGGCGGCGATGCAGATCCTCGGGGAGGTTCAGTCGATCCGGGTAGAGCTGGAAATTCATCAGGATCCGGAACAACTCGCGATCCCGGAGAAAAAGGGCCGCATAGACATGGGCCAGACGGACAAGCCTCGACTCCGCCGACGCATCGGCTGACACCAGGGAGGCGATTTCCTGATAAAAAGCGTCGATATCCCGGAGCAAAATCTCGGTATAAATCTCTTCCTTCCCGCGAAAATGGAGGTAAATCGATCCCTTGGCCAACTCCGCCTCCCGGGCGATTTTCTCCACGGTCACGGCCTGGAACCCCTCATCGAAGAAAAGCCGCCTCGCTGTCCCGAGAATCAGTTCCCGGCGCTCCTCCTTCTCCCGTTTTTTCCGCTCTTCGATTCCCATCAACATCACTCCGCAACAAAATCATGCCCCCGGAACGGATTAACTTAACAGAGAAACCTTCTCCAACCTCACCAATTGTCAAGAATAAAGATTTGACCCCACTACCCCGCATTATATGACCGCCGGTCATGAAGATCAAGGAAAGAAATGATGAGGCTTGTTACGTGGATATTTGATTGTGGTGGTGTGGAGTAAAGCATCATGATCGTCTGATCGTCAGGATGGGCCATCAGGAAAAAGCAAAGGTTCGAGCGGCAGGAAAGGAGGCGCAAAACAGGCCAGAGGCGGCTTCCGGTCCGGTCAAGGGGGAATCTCCGCTCCCCCTCCCGGCAAAACCGATCATGGATGTCCCCGGTACTCAAAAATGGAAAAAAGCAAGACCTGACCCCTAATCAACCCCTAATCAAACAAAAAGAGAGGCCGGGAAATTTCCCGGCCTCTTTGGTTCTGATAAAGTCTTCTCGTTTACTCTACTGTCAATGGTAAAGATTTGAGCCCATTACGGTTTGGTTGTGGTCACCGTCCCGTCAGCAGCAACCACCACCTTGTAGCCATCGTAGAGGCTTGGAGCAGTAACCGTGACCTCACCGCCTTCTGCGATCGAAACCAGATTCCCTGCAGAAGCTCTGGCCGCCGTATATGTCTGTCCCGTTACGACTGTATTACTTGTAGAGGCATCAATATCTTCTGCCTCCACGGTCTGACCGGGATTGTCCGCGATCCAGGCAGTGACCGCCGTATGCGCATTCCTAGCATCAGACTGGATGGTTGACGCGTAACCGCCCTTCCGGTACTCAATGAACTGCGGGATGGCGATGGCCGCCAGAATTCCGATGATGGCGATGACGATCATGAGTTCGATCAGGGTGAAACCTTTCTGTCCTTTTTTCTGCATTTTCT
>CAZIPU010000248.1:0-2119 GCA_964541005.1 uncultured Syntrophales bacterium
CGGGTCGGCCCCGCCGTCACCAGAATCCGTTCATCCGAGAGATCCTTCTCCGTCAGCGTGGTTTCAATGGCTTCCATGATTTCCGGCACTTCGGCAAGTCTTCCCGGACCGGTTACCTTGCAGGCCAGCTCTCCGTAGCCCGGTTCCACGAATCGATACCCCAACGTCGACAGTTTCGAGATATTTTCCTGGACGATCGGATTGGCGTACATATGCATGTTCATGGCCGGGCAGATGAGCACGGGAGCCTTGGTGGCCATGATGACGGTGGTTAAAAGATCATCGGCGATTCCCGAGGCGATCTTGCCGATCACATTGGCCGTCGCCGGGGCGATCACTGAGATATCCGCAAATTCGGCCAGGGAAATATGGGCGATATCGAAGTCCTTGATCAGGGAAAACATGTCCGTGAAAACGGGATTTTGCGAAAGCGTCTGGACGGTCATGGGCGTCATGAATTCCCCGGCATGTTCCGTCATGACCACCTTGATATGGGCCCCCCTCCGGATACACTCCCGGATCAGCTCCCCCGTTTTATAGGCCGCAATGCCACCGGTCATCCCCAGAAGAACATTTTTACCCTTCAACATCTTATTTATCTGCTCCGGAATCGGTTATTTTGACAGGCGGAGAAACTATAGCAACAAAGGGAAACAACTTCAAGACGAATTGTCGGAACGGCCCTTACCGGCGATTTCGACTTGCAAAAACGTGGAAAAATCAATATATGTGGGCGACAAGAATGTTGGGCGGATATAGCCCGAAATCATTGGATATTTTTAAGATACCCGGATGAGGGGCGGAGATATGTCCCATTTGAATACATCGCTTAAGAAGGGGAATTCCATGAAAAAACTGAATACGTCCATCCTGATCGGCGCCGTAGTCCTGGTCCTGATTGCCGCCGGTTTTTCTTTTTTATTTTTTTTCGACGGAGGCGAACCTGCGATCAAGGTAACACCTGACATCAAGGCCATCGGCCGGGGCCAGGCGTTTACCGTCACCTTCACCGATGAAAAAAGCGGTCTCAAAAGCACCCTGATCACCCTAACCCAGAACGGAAAAACCCAGGTCCTTTCATCCACTTCCTATCCGAAGAAAGGAACCTTCTCCCAGAACATTCCCGTAACGCTCGATCCCATGACGATGAAACTCGTCGACGGTCCCGCGACGCTGCAGATTTCCGCCGAAGACTTCTCCCTGCGTGGCAACAAGGCATCCATGGTCAGATCCGTTTATGTCGATGTCATGCCGCCCCAGATATTTTTGCTCAACACCATGAATCACGTCAACCCGGGTGGGGTGTGCGTCATCCTGTACCGGACATCCGAACCGGTCGTGGAAAGCGGCGTCTTCGTCAACCAGACCTTTTACAAGGCCTATCCTCTCACGGTATCCGGGAAGCCCTGTTATGTCAGTTACTTCGCGATCCCCATGGACGCAAGCGATGAGGAGCCACAGATCCGGGCCTTCGTGAAGGACCCGGGCCGGAACGAAACATCCGCCTCCATCCGGTTCATCCTCAAGAAAAAGAAGTTCCGGAGCGACAAGGTCAGCCTGAGCGATAATTTCCTCCAGCAGAAAATGCCGGATTTCCAGACCGCGGTTCCCGAACTTCGGGGTAAAACCCTCCTGGATACCTTTATCTATGTCAATACAGTCATGCGCGCGGATAACCTGAAAACCATCCAGTCTTTCTGTCAAAAATCCCAGCCCAAAGCGCTTTGGGACGGGACCTTTCTCCGGATGAAGGACGGCTCCCCCATGGCCCTTTACGGAGACCGCCGCCAGTGGGTCTTCGACGGCAAGGAAATCGGGGAAAGCCTCCACGAAGGAATCGATCTGGCCTCGACCGAAAAAGCGCCTGTTCAGGCTGCCAACAGCGGTCTCGTTGTCTTCGCAGGCCCGTTGGGCATCTACGGAAACGCTGTCATCATCGATCACGGGCTGGGCATGATATCCCTGTATGGTCACCTGAGTTCCATCCAGGTCAAGGAAGGCCAGTCGGTCAAGCTGGGCGATGTCCTCGGGAATACGGGGGTATCCGGCCTGGCCGGCGGAGATCACCTGCACTTCGGCATCATGGTGGGAGGACAGTTCGTCAATCCCATTGAATGGT
>CAZIPU010000249.1:0-2049 GCA_964541005.1 uncultured Syntrophales bacterium
GGATCCGGGGGGCGGTGCTGGACGAAATGCGTTCCCGGGACTGGGTGCCGCGCTCTACGCGAAGCAAGGACAACAAGCTCGAAGCGGCTTTTGAAAAGCTGCAGGCAATACTGGGACGCTCTCCGGAAGAGGAGGAAATTGCCGGTTTCCTGAAGATGACGATGGAGGAGTACTATCAGCTTCTTGACGGATCCCGGTGCATTACGGTAATCAGCAGTGAAGATCTTCCGGGTGACTATCTCGACAGCCTGAGCCGGGATGAGGTCCTGGAAACGGTGGATCACGGGAATCCCCTGGAGTTGCTCAAGAGCAGCGAACTGAGAGAGGGGATGAAAAAGGCCATCGAGCAGTTGCCCGAGAAAGAGAAACTGGTTCTGGCCCTGTACTATTATGAAGAGCTGACGATGAAGGAGATCGGCAAAGTGCTCAGCCTGACCGAATCCCGGGTCTGCCAGCTCCATACCCAGGCCGTTTTCCGGCTGCGGGGGGTGACGAAACACTTGCATTGAGCGGCATCATTTCCCGCTTGGGTGGTGAATAGAGATGGTCAGAAAGGCAGAACTCGATAAAATGGACCTCCCGTTCGATGAGGAGGTGCCGCTTCCGGAGGCGACGGAAGAGACAACGGTGGATGCACAGAAAAAGGGCTGGCTGTCTTCCCGGGGAAGAAAATTCAAGCTGGGCCTTTTCGGCGTGATGGGATGTCTCTTGATTTCCGGCATTGTCTGGGGAATCTGGAGCGCCGTGGGTGTTTACAAGGAGAGAAAGGCCGTCATCGCCAGGGAGGAGAAAGCCGCTGCCGTGGAAAAACCGGCCGCCGCCGCGCCCCGGCTGGCCTTTCAGGATTTGCTGGTTCCGCTGCCGCAGGGGGATGGATATCGGATTCTGCTGATCAATTTTGTCGTCGAACTGGGAAAAAATAAAAATCAAAGCGACCTGAACGGTAACGCCGGTATCAGACGTCAGGTGATGAATGCGATTCAAATGCGGGGAAACGAACTTCTGTCCTCCGGGCAGGGCAGGGAATTGCTGAAAAAGGACCTGGTCGGGCTCATGAACCAGATTCTCGGTGAAGGGACGGTTACGAACGTATATTTGACGGACTTTACATTCATATAAATAACAAGCGCAGGGACCGGTCCCGCATGGACGGCCGATTGCGGATGCAGGAGATATCTTGATGGAGAGGGCGGATTGCTATAACGTTTTAAAGGAACAATTTCTGGCGACCATGTATGACGAGCTCATGCCGGGAATTCTTCATAATTTTGCGAATCCCTTGAACGGCATCATGGGTCGTTCCAAGCTGCTCCAGAGGCGTCTCGACGATCACGTCCGCAAAATCCGGGAACGTTACCCCGACGTGGCGTTCGGTTTCAGGGAGGATTATGAGAAAATCCTGAAGGATGTGGCGTCCATCAGCCGGGAATCGGATAAATTTTCCGAACTTTTCTGGGATGTTGCGCGAAAGTTTCAGGGTATCGCCGAGGAACGGCCGGAAAAAATTAATCTATCCCAACTGCTCCTGTCGGAAATGCGCTTTACCGATTTTTTCCTGAGTTTCAAACACGACGTGAAGAAGAAACTGGAATTCAAGGAAGATGTTCCCGACATCACGGGTCCCGTGGCGGACTACTCCCTCGCTTTCTTCGCCCTGATCCGCCGCGCCATGACGGCCATGAGATCCTCGCCTGAAAAGGAATTCTCCCTCTCCACCGACTATGACCGGCAGAAGGTCTTTGTCTACATCCGGGATACGGGGGAGCCGTTCACGGAGGAAAATATCCATGTTATCAATAATCTGAATACGGATAAGGATGTGATGACACCGCCTTTCATCCAGGATGGTTTGTTTCATGCCTGCTGTCTTCTTGAGTGTCATGGTGCCGGGATCCATCTTTCCCGTGATTCCTGCTTCAATGAAGTGACCGTGGCCGTCCCCTATCGACAGGAGCTGCGGGGTACAATTTAGAGGGGCGTTTACACAAGGAGTTTGAATCAGAGACGGAAAAACGGGAGAAATCACGGTGGTCAGGCCAATTGATGCCC
>CAZIPU010000250.1:0-1968 GCA_964541005.1 uncultured Syntrophales bacterium
AACTGGAAGCGTTTCCTCGCTCCGGGCTGGCCGTATTTCTTTCTTTCCTTGATCCTCGAATCTCGAGATAAGAAGCCGACCTTTTTCAGCATCGATCTCATCTCCGGGTCATACTCCACCAGCACCTTGGAAATGCCGTGCTTGACCGCTCCCGCCTGGCCGGCCATGCCGCCGCCCCGGACGTTGACATAGAAATCGAACTGACCGCGCTTCCCTACGATGTCGAGAGGCTGCTGAATGAGCATCTTCAGGCTGGCCCGCGTAAAATAATCGTCAAAGGTACGCTTATTGACCGTAATCGTCCCCGCGCCCTCTTTCATATAAATTCTGGCTATAGCCGTTTTTCTTTTACCTGTCGCATAAAAGCGCTTTTCCATCATCTATATCTCCACAAAAAAATAATATTGATCGACCGAGAAACGATTACGAATTGAAAGAGAGGACCTTCGGACACTGGGCCGCGTGGTCGTGCTCGCCTCCGGCATAAATTTTCAGCTTTTTCAGCATGGCCCGCCCCAGGGTATTTTTGGGAAGCATTCCCCGGACGGCCTTGCGCAGGACTTCTTCAGGCTTTTCCTGAAGCAGCTTCCCAGCGGAAACAGACTTGATCCCACCCGGATAACCCGTGTGATGATAGTATATCTTATCCCGAAGCTTGTTTCCCGTAAGAATGACCTTGCCGGCATTGACGACAACAATGAAGTCCCCCGTATCCACGTGAGGCGTATAGACGGGCTTGTGCTTCCCTCTCAGGCGCGCGGCGATTTCCGTTGCCAGCCTGCCCAGGACCTGACCTTCCGCATCGACTAGAAACCAATCCCTCTGGATTTCTTCCTTTTTTGCATTATACGTAGTCATAACATCACCAACCTCTGAAAATTGAAAGATGGAAGCTACGCAATTTCAAGTCATTTGTCAAGGAAAACCTTCAGGTAATGGAGAAGAATTTTCCCGGGAAAGAAATTTTGCGTAATTGGAATTTATCAGCAGAAGGGGGTTTTTAGTCAATCCCGAAACAGGCCGTATCCACCTGCCTGATCCGGTTATGCCGGATAATTTCCTCCTGGGTTCGACCGATTCCGGTGTTTATTTCCCATTTGGTCGCGATTTCTCTGATTTTCAGTATCTTCATGCTTCCGGGCCTCCCAGTCGTGCGGGGGAAAACAACCCCGGATTTCATGTTGTCCAATGTGGATGGCCCTTTTCCTCCGGAGGGAAATTTCCGTCCTCGCATCTGCTTCAGACATCCCTTGTGACATCCAGTAAGCCATTGCCATGGCACCGGTTCGCTTGTCGCCGCTTAAGCAGTGGACGATGATTCTACGGTCATCCCTTTGCCGATGAAGGAGCCGCAAACATTGCTCGATCTGGTCTATTGTGGGGAAACGGCCTTCGGGCACAGGAATATTATAGCAGCGGTACCCCATGTCGATAACATGATCCCGGTTATAAAGCGGTGGCTCTTCTCTTTCATCAATCAGGGAAACGATGATGCGGAAACCTTCTGCGTAAAGTCGACGAAGTTGGTCATCCGTGGGACAACTTCCCGCCAGAATAGCCGGTTCCTGAATCCACCATGCAAACATATTCGATTCAACCTCTCTGTCTTTTTATCATGATTGCTTTATCGTTTGGAAGTCCGATGCCTTCCCCGAGCAGCGGCAATTTGTTTCAGGCCCGGTTCGCTTTCTTCTGCGTAAGGTCTTTATTCTGACGAATGGGCTTTCTGCGCCGATTCAGAGGGGAAAATGTATCCTAAATCTCTTTCCCGGCCAGGAAAGGGGTCTGTTTCCATTGAGTCGTTCGTAAGCACCTGCATACCCATCGATCACCGCGGAGAGGTCGTATGGCGCCCGGGTCTCTTTCATGATCCGTTTTGGCCGATCTTTGCGGCCCCCTGTACATGGTGTCGATGGAATGGCACACTTTTCGTCAGGCCGTACCAGAAACCGCCGGAGTCGCAGTCGC
>CAZIPU010000251.1:0-1950 GCA_964541005.1 uncultured Syntrophales bacterium
AAATACCCTATTTACAAAAAATGTCAATCATGAAGGAGGATGTTTCATGGGAAAAGGTGACCAGCGTTCAAAGCGGGGTAAAATCTGGCGGGGCACATACGGCAAAACCCGGCCAAAGTCCGGACAATCGGAAAACGCGGCGAATACCGAAAAAAAATAGCGTTTCGAAACCCCATCTCCATCAAGAAAAAAAACGGCTCGATGACAGGGTTCCTCCGGAGATTCTTCCGGAGGAACAAAGCCCTGTCAGGACGCATCCACTCGGGAAAAGAGATTGAACCGGCGAAGGATTCAGGCAGTCGCTCGCAAAGAGTTTTATCATCTGGGCAGGGATTTCCGGAGCCTTTATCTGGCGTTCGCCATTCCGCTCCTTCTGGTCCTCTTATTCGGGTATGCTTTAAGCCTCGACGTGGACCGGATTGCGACGGTCGTTGTCGATCAGGACAAAACCGATCTCAGCCGCGATATCATTCGCCGGCTTGACGCATCTCCTTACTTCGTTGCCCGTACGTACCTGCCGGACGCAAAGGAAGCGGGCAAAGCCCTGGATCAGGGCGACGCCGCCCTGGCCGTGATTATTCCGCCGGGATTCGCGGCAGCTCTGCGACACGACCGTGAAACGTCCATCCAGCTTCTGCTGGACGGAAGCGATCCGAATTTTTCCGGCATTGCCCGGGCGTACGTCACAACCTTTTTTGACCAATACAATCAGGAACGTCTTTTGGCATTTCTTAACCGCCAGGGAAGGGAAGCGATGGCACAACCCATCGATGGGCGCATCCGCATCTGGTTCAACGAGGACCTGGAAAGCCGCAATTTCATCATCCCCGGGATTATCGCCATCATCATCATGATCGTCGGCGCCATGCTGACCTCCCTGGTCATTGCGCGGGAATATGAAAACGGCACGATGGAAACCATCCGTTCCCTGCCCCTTTCGGCGGGAGAATTCCTCCTGGGGAAAGCCATTCCCTATTTCCTGATCGGGATAACGGACGTTCTGATCTCCGTTCTCATGGCCCAGGTCCTGTTCGGAATTGTCATGAAATCCGGTTTCTGGCTCATGATGGCGGCCTCGTCCTTGTACCTGGCTGTCGCCCTGGCCCTTGGACTGATGATCTCCCTCCTGACAAAATCCCAGCTTGTGGCGAACCAGGTTGCATTGCTCGTTACCTATCTTCCATCACTGCTGTTGTCGAATTTTGTTTTCCCCGTATCCAACATGCCGGCGGTGCTGCAGTATTTGACCCTTTTCGTTCCCGCAACCTATTACATCGACATATTGAGCGGAATTTATCTGAAGAATCTCAATCTGATCCAGCTCGGGCCATCCTTCTCGGTTTTGGCAATCATGTTTGTGACGCTCCTGACCGTCAACTGGCACCAGTTGAGAAAGGAAGGGCTCTGATTTGAAGATCAACCGGATCCGCATTCGTGAGCTCGTCCGTAAGGAGTTCATCCAGCTCTTCCGGGACAAAAAGGTGCGTCCCATCCTGATTGTCGCACCGATTATCCAGATCCTGATTTTCGGCTACGTCGTCAACTACGATATCCGTGATATCCGGATGGCCCTGCTTGACCAGGCGCAAACCCGGGAAAGTCGCCTGATCGCCGATACCTTTCGGGGCAACGGGATTTTCAGGATCACCCATGTCCTCCGTGACGACCGGGAAATCGAATCCCTCATGACCCGGGGTGAGGTAGACCTGGCCCTGAAAATCGGGCCGGATCTGAGCGACCGGATCAGGGAAGGGAAAGGCGCCGCGGTCCAGATTATCGTCGACGGAAGCATGAGCAACATGGCCTCCGTCCGCGTCGCCTATGCCGGTGCGGTGTTGCAGAATATCAACAGCAGTCTGTTCCGGGAATTTTATCCGCAGGTCATTCATTACGGCCGAATCGATCCCCGGATCCGGGCGTGGTACAACCCGAACCATGACAGCCAGTATT
>CAZIPU010000252.1:0-1924 GCA_964541005.1 uncultured Syntrophales bacterium
GCAGGAACATCAACGAAAAGATCCGCCCCTACATCAAGTTTCCCCGGAAGAAAAATCGGTTAAACGGGCGGGCACCCAATAAAATCCCCTCGACTTATAGTCGAGGATTGTTTAGTTTACGTTCCTGGTTATTCTGATCCTTCACCGCGCTCCTCAAAGCTTATTGAAAAATGAAATGGATTGCCGATTGACCGGACAAACACAAAAACAGATACCCGCCATACTCTGCCGTCGCTCAGAGCACTGGATTGTCGTTCACGGCACATCCGGGGTGACCCGTGGCGGTGAAACAAGCATTCTCAATGAGAATCAGACCGTCTTCATCCCGGAGAGGGAAAAAGCATCGTGTGGAAAGTCCCGGACAAGTTGCCCGGAGATCATAAAAATCCAGCCAGAATCCTGTCTTGGAGAAGACGACATGGTGTATTCGGAAGATCGTTACGGCCGGGGTCATACAATATAAGGAGTATGGTATGAACAAAGTGGCATTGATCACAGGCGTTACCGGCCAGGACGGGTCTTTCCTGGCCGAATTCCTCTTGGAAAAGGGCTACGAGGTCCACGGCATCAAACGCCGCACGTCCCTTTTCAACACGGATCGGATCGATCACCTTTACCAGGACCCCCACGAGGGGGATCGCCGGTTCATTCTCCATCATGGGGATCTGACCGATTCGTCAAACCTGATCCGGATCATCCAGCAGGTCAGGCCGGATGAAATATACAATCTGGCGGCACAGTCCCATGTCGCCGTATCCTTCGAAGAACCGGAATACACGGCCAACGTGGATGCCCTGGGGGCATTGCGGATTCTCGAGGCCATCCTTATCCTGGGCCTGGAGAAGAAGACCCGCTTCTACCAGGCATCCACATCGGAACTTTTCGGCAATGTCCAGGAAATACCTCAAAAAGAAACCACCCCTTTTTACCCGCGAAGCCCCTACGCCGTGGCCAAGCTCTACGCTTACTGGATTACGGTGAATTACCGGGAAGCCCATGGAATCTACGCCTGCAACGGCATCCTCTTCAATCACGAATCCCCGGTCCGCGGCGAAACCTTCGTCACCCGCAAAATTACGCGTGCCCTTGCCCGCATCAAGCTCGGTCTCCAGGATGCCCTCTATCTCGGCAACCTCGATGCCAAGCGGGACTGGGGCCATGCCCGGGATTACGTGGAAATGCAGTGGCTCATGCTGCAACAGGAACAACCCGACGATTTCGTTATCGCCACGGGGGTGCAGTACAGTGTCCGCGATTTCATCAACGCGGCGGCGGATGAACTGGGCATGACGATACGCTGGGAAGGTCAAGGACTGGATGAAGTCGGTTACCTGCAAACCTCTTCGACACGGCAGGAAAAGCCCGTTGTCCGCGTCGATCCGCGCTATTTCCGGCCGACAGAGGTGGAAACTCTTTTGGGCGATCCCACCAAGGCCCATCAAAAGCTTGGGTGGAAACCGAAGATTTCCTTCAAGGAACTCGTCGCGGAAATGGCAAGGGAAGACTTGAAGACAGCCGAACGGGACGAATTGATCCGGGAAAACGGCTACAAAGTCTATTGTTACAACGAATAAAAAAACGGCCTTGCAAGCATTCCAGAAACACTCTGACTGCCATCCTGAACAAATGCGAAGAACCTGATATTACAAGAGATTCTTCGTCGCTATCGTTCTTCGGGATGACAAAAACGGAATTTTTACGACTTACATATAAAAAGAGACCATTTTATGACCTCGAAACCGGCTGAAAAACGCATCACCATCACGGGTGGGAAAGGCTTCCTGGGGAAACACCTCGTCCGTGCCTTTCATGACAAGGGGTACCGTCACATCACCGTCGCCGATCTTCCGGAATACAATCTCATCCGCATTGAAGATGTCCGGAGGCTCTACGAAGAGACAACGCCGGATATCGTCGTTCATCT
>CAZIPU010000253.1:0-1889 GCA_964541005.1 uncultured Syntrophales bacterium
CATAGACTTCCCGAACCAGGCCTGTCATCTGGGATTTCACATCTGTCTGGAACTTCGGAGAAAGTGAACCGACCACATCGATGGCTTCCGTCAGTTCGCCGGGAGAAACCTGCAACACTTCGACCGCCACCGGCGGTTTCGCAGAATCATTTTTATCGCTTCGTTCCTCGCCCCCCTGGGCGACGCAACCGTATAGGAATCCCACCCAGAACAGGATCACCCCTCCAAAAAACCACTTTTTCCCTGCCATTCTGTCCCCCCAAACCTGTCTTAAATCCGCTATTTTTCTTAATGAAGCTGTGCCAAGTCGCAAAAGTCTCGGCTTACCACCCGAGCAAACGTGAAAGATCTGATATTATGAAAGATTGTCGCCGGCGCCCTTCAAGATGACAAGGGAGGGTTTTTACGGCATCATGAATTTACGTGCCACGAATTCATCTTTTCGCCGATTGATATTACAGGCAATCCCTTCGCCGTCTCATCTCATCGTGACGTCGATGCGGCAAATCCGCGGAGGATCAGATCGACCATCCGGATGAGGCTATCCCGGCCGCTCCCCAGTTCCGGGCGGAAAAGCATCATCTCCATCGTAAGAGAGATGGTGCCGACCAGAACCCATCGCATGATCTCGGGATCATCTTCGATGAATTCCCCCCGTCGGATACCTTCTTTCACCAACACCAGAACGGCATCATCAAAGCGCTCCGAAATATCCTGGAGATTGACCGGGGGCAATTCACGGCCCCCGCCATTTTGCGCGGCATACAGAAGCCGCATGACCGGCAGGTCTTCCTGCATCATCCAGATCGTCCGCTCAAAGAGGTACCGGATCTTCGGCAAAACGGATCCATTCATGGCCGCAACTTCCAGAATCAGGTTATCCACCTTCTCAATGCCGAAGCGGACGATTTCCTGAAAGATGCCTTCCTTGTTCTTGAAATAGTAATACAGAACGGGCTTACTTACACCGGCCGCCGCAACGATTTCCCGGACGGAGGTGGCCGCGTAACCCTTGCGGGTAAAAAGTTCCGTCGATGCCTGCATCAGGCGTTCCCGGGTGGCAATATTTCCCAATAGTTCCGTTTGCAATGACTGTTGCTTATCCTTCAATTCGAATACCTCCCGTTCTTTACCTACCGGTAGGTAGGTTGATACAGGAGGGGGGAAAATTTGTCAATCAAATTTTTTAACGGTTATTCCGTGAAAAAAATGACATCCTTGGTCATTTCATACCGTACCTTTCGTATTGACAGTCCCCTTTTTTTGTTCATATGATCAGCACAAAAATCCGGATGATCAGATGAAGAAAGAGCCCTGCTCAACGAAGGTTGTCGAAACGCCCGAAGAAGAAGACATGACGGATCTGTACCTCCATTTCTTCGAAATGGCAGTTCTTTATCCTGAAGGAGAACGGACGGAAGATCTCCTGAAAAAGCAGAAGATCCGTCTCCAGGAACAGTCCGAACTGATCGATCTGGCAGAAGACATCATCATGGTTCTGGATATGGACTTCCGGATTCTCTTCTGGAACCATGGCGCAGAGAAAAAATACGGCTGGCCGAGCAAAGAAGTGATTGGTCAGCTAACCCATGATCTTCTGCGGACCCAGTTTCCTGAACCTCTCGAAAATATTCATGCCGAGTTTATAGAAAAGGGATTCTGGTCGGGAGAATTAATCCAGCAGACACGAAACCTGACCACCATTACGGTTGAAAGCCGGTGGGCCCTGCGAAGGGACCTGGACGGCAATCCGACGGCGGTCCTGCAGATCAATAACGATATTACGAAAAGGAAAGAGACCGAGAGCCTTCTCCAGAAGACCCTGGAAGACCTGGAAAACCGCGTCCGGGAAAGAACCTCGGATCTCACGCGTTTAAATGCCGAACTGG
>CAZIPU010000254.1:0-1873 GCA_964541005.1 uncultured Syntrophales bacterium
AATGGTCAAAAGATTTTGACCCCGGAGAAAGGATGAAAACGGAATGCAAGATCTAAATTTCAAACTTTGCAAAATGGCGGCACTGGTAGCTGGCAAGAAGCCGGATATTTATCACATCGACGTCCGGCATGCTGACGGCTGTCCGGCGATCAAAACGGGGTCGATGAGGGACTGCACATGCGAGCCGGAAATGCATCTGCGCATGCCCAGGGGGAGGAAGGGGAAATCGTGAAGCGGAATGACTACGAACTTGGCATGATGATGTTGACCTATTTGTTGGCGATGGGAACTGTCGTGATGGCCTGGAGGATAGGCTGGTAATGGCAAAGCCCAATGAAATCATGGATATAGGGGGGTGGGTCAAATCTCTACAGGAAAAAAAGGGGAAACCGATCTGACATGCTGTTTTTTTACGACACTAACCCCAGTTCAGCTAGTTGAAAACAGGAGGGAATTTTGAAAGCACCGAAAAACTTAAAAAAATCAGGCAAGAAATTCTGGCGGACCGTCCTCGAGGAATTCACCCTTTCCGACAGCCACGACCTGGAGCGGCTCCAGATGGCTTGTTCCTGTTTGGACGCCATTGCTGAGGCGCAGGCGCAGATCGCGGAGGATGGCCCTTTTATCCGAGATCGATATGGCCAGACGAAAGAGCATCCGGGCCGTGAGTCGATCAGGAAGGACAAGGTTGTCTTCTGCAGAATCGTAAGGGAGCTTTGCTTAGACATCGAAGAACCGGCGGAAAGCCGAATTCCGAGGAGGTATTGACATGCCGAGAAAGCCAAGAAAGGCGCGGACTTACAGAGGTTCCGTTGAGGATTTTGTCAGATACGAATTAAACCCGTTCTGTTACCTCAGCGGTTTTGAGCGGCCGGCACACTTCCCCTGGTCGGATGCGTCGGCGTCGGCATTCTTCCGCCGGCATGAAAAAGAGGTCCGACAGGCGGCAAAAGAAGAGGATCTGGCGCGGGAGCTGGGGCAGTGGCTTCGGGATGTTTACAAACCAATTAACCATTAAAACCATTACTTTACAGAAAGGAATCAAAAATGGACGAAAACGAAAGAAGTTTAAGATCAAAAATGCAGGGGGTTCTTCAAAAACAGGAAGATTTATTGAAAACGGCCGAGCAAGAGAAGCGCGACCTGAATTCGGTCGAAGACGCAGAGTATCGGCGGCTTAATCGGGAACATGATAGGCTCCAGCGTGAACTTCGCAGTTATCTAAGCGACCCGCGCATAGCCGCGCAGATCGGCAATGAGGGGGAGATCCGGCGGCGCCTTTTGAGTGATACGGATGCTCCCACGGCGGAGGAACGGACAGGAGGTCGGTGGGGTGTTACGATTGAAGGGCGACAGATCCCGATTCTGGAAAGCAGGGACAGAATGACGGACTGCTTCCCTCGTCCTACGGATGAAGCCGGCCTGTGGTCCCTGGGCGATTATGTCCGTTCGAACATGGGGATTCGCACGGCAACCAGCGTAGTTTCGGGACCCGCTACCGTCCCGACCTTTATCGGGTCCCGAATCGTCGACCGGGTGCGGGCGAAAGCGCGAGTGATCCAAGCGGGCAGTGTCACGATCCCCCTCGAGGGAAAAACAAACCTGTGTAAAATTGTCAGTGATCCCACCGTCTATCAGCACACGGAAGGGGTCGCCGACGTCCAAGAAAGTCTGCCAGTCTTCGCACCTGTGACTTTGGACCCCGGAACCCTCGTTGCCTTAGTACCGTTGTCGATGGAGATTGTCCAGGACAGCCCGAACCTTGATGATGCGTTGAGTGTAAGCATCTCGGCGGCTTTTGCCTCAAAGCTGGACACACTTTGCATGGCGACGATCCTTGCGGACACGGATATCGCAAAATCGACCGTAGCGG
>CAZIPU010000255.1:0-1855 GCA_964541005.1 uncultured Syntrophales bacterium
ACGGCCCGGTTGATCGACAATCCGTCGGATATGTATCGGCTCTGGGAAGAGGGCAGGATACCGCTTTTCATCGATCCGGCGAACCGGATCAGGGAAACCCTGAAACCGCAGGTGATCATCGACGCAATCCTGGCCAAGCGCAATGTCGGGACGGCGGTCAGCGATGCGCCCCTGGTCATCGGCATGGGACCGGGATTTACGGCCGGGAAGGACGTGCATATCGTGATCGAAACCAACCGGGGCCACGATCTGGGGCGATTGATATTCAGGGGAGAAGCGGAACCCAACACCGGAATTCCGGGCGATATCGCAGGCTACGGCATCGAACGGGTCCTCCGGGCATCCGCCGACGGGATTTTCCATAACATCCGGTCAATCGGCGACCGCGTTTCCCCGGGGGATGTCATTGCCGAAGTCGAAGGAAAAGCGGTCAAGACGGTTATCGCGGGTGTGGTGCGGGGGCTTCTCCGTGACGGAATCCGGGTCACCGGGGGCCTGAAAGCGGGGGACGTCGATCCCCGCGCGAAACGCGAGGCCTGTTTCACCATTTCGGATAAGGCCAGGGCCCTGGGCGGCGCAGCCCTGGAAGCCATCCTCTTCCAACTGCCGCGGCAAACGGCCTGATTCCCGAGGAATCGAAGCAGAGAACATGTCATGCCGGAAAAAATCGATTGGATAGGCGATGTGGCGCTGGCCCACCAGAGAAGCGGTGAGGAAAAGTTGCCTCTCTTCCTTTTCTTTTGTTCCCCCGGTTGCTATTTCTGCCAGAAGATGGAATCCGGCTCCTATGACCAGGAAAAGGTAATCCGCCTGTTTGATAAAAAAATTCTTGCCGTGCGGGTCACCCCGGAAGATCCGTCATGGTTCAAAACCTACAATGTCAAGTTCACGCCGACCTGTATTCTTCTGAATCCGGAAGGGAACGAAGAGGAACGTTCAACCGGGATGCTCGAAGTGAACGCCCTGATGGCCTTTCTGCTGCTGGGAATGGCCAAATCGTACTACGATCTGGGAATGCTGGAAGAGGGAAGGGAGTGTGTCGAAATTCTGACCCGCGATTATCCGGGCAGCGTCCAGGCCCCGGAGGGGTTCTTCATGCGGGGGATTTTCCGCTACCATGTCGATCATAATCGAGATCATTTCAAGGAATCCTACGAGATTCTCGATGCCCGCTATCCGAAGAGCATCTGGATGAAGCGGAGCCGCCTGCTTTACATGTATCCCTGTGCCCTGTTCCGGTGGCAGACCTCCCGGCATCAAAAGGGGGATTTCTGGGATAAAGACGACTGAAATCCTTTTATTCGGATTTTGACCGCAAACGATCCGGTTAACTGATGCGGTAGAGGGTCTGGCCCAACTCGACCAGACTGTTCAGATTGTGGATCGGGAGGAACTGGTCCACGTAGGGAAGGGCCGTGATCATGCCCTTGCAGGTCGGTTCGTAAGAGGCGCTTCCCAGAAGCGGATTCAGCCAGATCACGTGATAGGCGTTCTGCTTGAGCCGTTCCATTTCTTCCTGCAACGTGATCTCGTCTCCCCGGTCCCACCCGTCGCTGATGATCATGACGATCGTTTTCCGGTCGATGACGCTCGCCGCATACTTGCGGTTGAAGATCTTCAGGGATTCGCCGATCTTGGTGCCGCCCGACCAGTCCATGACCGTCTGGGATATTTTCACCAGGGCTTTCTCAAAATTTTCCCGGTGGAGAATGTGCGTGATTCGGGTCAGGCGGGTGCTGAAAACGAACGTTTCGACCTTCCCCTGAGTCCGCTGCTGCAGGCCGTAGAGAAACTGGATGAGAAAACGGCTGTACCGTTCCATGGACCCGCTGACATCACAGAGAAGGACGATGTG
>CAZIPU010000256.1:0-1814 GCA_964541005.1 uncultured Syntrophales bacterium
ACCCGAAGGGAAAAATCTGCCCTTTATGGGTGTGGCCGGAGAGTTGAAGGTCTGCAGTGTTTATGACACCCTGGTCTATCAAGGGCCGGTGTTTGAGAAACAGAGTAAAACGGCTGGATGGTGCCTTCACGGCATACTCCAATTTCGGGTTTGGGGATGACGGTCGTAAACGAAAGGCTTCATGATCGTCCACCCCGATTAGGCTGAGGAACCGGTTTAAGTGGACGGTTTCCCCCCGGAGGACCTTGAATCCGGACCATTTAAGCCAGGTGAGGGCCCTGTCCAATCCCACGTAGTATTCATGATTTCCTGTAACGGCGTATTTGCCGTAGGGCGGGTTGATCCGGCGAAGCGGAGCCAACTGAGGCGCGAAGGAATCGGGCTGACCGTCCATGAGGTCTCCCGTGCAGACCAGAAGATCGGGCCTGGCCTGCTCAACGGCGTTTACAATCCGGTTGACCTGTTCGGGGCTGCTGGCGATGCCGAGATGAAGATCCGATATCTGAACGATACGGAAAGTTTTGATTTCCGCAGGAATCTTTAGGGACGGCACGACGAGGTGCTCGATTCGTATATGCCTGGCTTCATAGACGCTGTAGAAACAGATCAGGACGGCCAGTGAACCGCAGCAAAGAAAGGCTGTTTGCACCTTGAGCATGGGCAGTAACACGGCGCCGCGGGAAAGAATCCGAAACAGGCCGACAATCCCCGTGTAAAGATCCGTGATCAGGGACAGGCATAAAAACAGAAAGAGGAAGCCCATCCAGCAATAAGCGGTGCGGGCAAAAATTCGCGTCATGCCGTCCTGACGATAAGCTTCAAGCACATGAATTAAAATGGGCGAAAGAAGCATCCCGACGAGAAAAAACGCCAGGGGAATCAGAAGCCAGGGTGAAACCGGGGCGAAGGCATGGCGGACTTTCAGAAAGAAGTAAAGATGAATGCTCCCGTAGATGGTGAAAAAGGAAAAAAGAAAAAGGCTCATGGCTTTCACTTGCGGGTATCAGTTTTTCATAATCTACCGTTGTGCATGCGCCGGCCATGCTTTATGGCGAGCTTGGTCCGACGCAGAAGAAAGCCGGCGTGATGAATTATTTATCCATAATCTCGACCAGATTGATGTCGAAGGTCAAATCCTTACCCGCCATGGGGTGATTCATATCGAAGGTGATATGGGTGTCCGTGAATGAGATAATGGTTGCGTGGCGTATCTGGCCGTTCCTTTCCCGGATCTGAAATTGTTCCCCGACAGTAGGTTCAAAATCCTTAGGCATCTGGGAGCGCTCTTCCTCCATGGTGAAATTTTCGATGTAGGGGCCGTAAGCATCCTCTTTGGGAATCTTGACACTTTTCCATTCACCGACTTCCATGCCGATTATCGCTTTTTCGAAGCCTGCGATGACCTTACGTTCACCCAGCACGAATTGGATGGGTTCGTCCATGAGGGTGGTCATGAAGATGGAGCCGTCATCGAATTTCCCCGTATAATCGACGCGGATCATATCGCCTAATTTTGCTGTTGCCATGATGCAGTCCTTTCTCGTGACGTTTAGCTGATTAAAAATGCCGAATCTTCTCTGCAAAATATAACAGGACTCATTGGAGATCATACTGTTATTCGTATATTCCTTGCCTTGTCAAGAAATAAAAAAACCTCTGCTGTGAAGGGATGAACAGCCCGTATAACTGCCGTTTAGAGATGCATTCCAATTTAGACCGGGCGGAAACGGCGGAGCATGTCCGGGCGGGCTGAAAAAAAACGCCTCCGGTCTTGCGAAATTGATGGACTCACTATATAAACTTTCCCTGATCAC
>CAZIPU010000257.1:0-1792 GCA_964541005.1 uncultured Syntrophales bacterium
CATCCCTGAAATATTTCAGTATCGTCGATATCGGCATGATCGGAGACTGGCCCAAAGCGCACAGGGTTGTTTTCTGCATCAGCCTTGCCGTTTCCTCCATGATGTCGATATCCCTTTCCTCGGCAATGCCTGCGGCAACCTTATTCATGATATGATACAGCTGCTCCGTTCCCAAACCGCAGGGGATACATTGCCCGCAGGACTCGTGGGCAAAGAAACTCAGAGTATTCTGAAGGAACTCAACCGGGCAGTCATCTTCGTCGCAGACGAGAACCACGCCCGAACCAAGGGTTACACCCGCCTTGATCGTCTGATCGATATCCAGGGGTAGATCCAGAAGGTCCGGACCTAAAACGCCACCCGCTGATCCGCCGACCTGGGCAAATTTGAAAGCTTTTCCGTTTTTCATACCCTTGCCGTAGACGTCAATGATCTGGCGTAATGTCGCCCCCATCGGCAGTTCAATAAGGCCCGTCCGGTTGAGCTTACCCGACAGGCAGTACAGTTTTGTTCCCGCACAGGTCGCCGTACCGACGGATTTGAACCAGTCCGCACCGTTTTCGATGATCATCGGGACCGATGCGTAGGTTTCCACGTTGTTTACATTGGAGGGTTTTCCCATGAAGCCTGCACCGGCCGGGAACGGCGGTCTTACCCGCGGCTCACCGCGTTTTCCTTCCATGGAATTGATCAGGGAGGTTTCTTCTCCGCAGACATAGGCACCGCCGCCTTCCTTGATGAAGATGTCGAACTCGAAGGCGGTCCCGGCGATGTTCTTTCCCAGCCAGCCCTTCTGGCGGGCCTGATCGATCGCCGCCTGCAGGCGGTCGATACATCTGCGATATTCACCGCGGATGTAGATGTAACCGGTTTTCGCCCCGATCGCATAACCGCACAGGGCCATTCCCTCGATCAGCATGTGGGGATCTTCTTCCATCAGGACACGGTCTTTGAATGTTCCGGGCTCTCCTTCGTCGGCGTTGCAGATCACGAATTTTTCCATATCCCCCTTGGGAACGAAGGACCATTTGACACCCGTCGGGAATCCCGCGCCGCCGCGACCGCGAAGCCCCGAATCCTTGACGACCTGGATGACGTCTTCCGGCTTCATGCCGGTGATCGCTTTCTTTAAGGCTGCGTATCCCCCCATGCTGATGTAACTGTCGATACTTTTCGCATCGACTTTGCCGACTTTTGCCAGAAGCCGCTTCGTCTGTCCTGCTTCGTCAATCACACAGGCTGCTCCTGCCACTTCCGGACCGCTGACTTCCTGTAATCCCGTCGGTTCCTTCCGGCGATAATCATCCAGGAGCGCCTTGATTTTTTCATCCGTCAGATTGCCGTGCAGATCGTAATTGACCATCATTGCCGGCGCTACGGAACAGACGCCCAGGCATTCGCAGGCTTCCAGATAAAAGAGACCGTCTTCCGTTGCTTCGCCTTCAGTGATCCCCAGATGTTTCTCCAGCGAGTCGAAAACGGTTGAGGCTCCCATCACATGGCAGGGCGCCGACTTGCAAACCCTGATCACGTATTTTGCCCTCTGTTCCGTATCGAACATGGAATAGAAACTGACAAAACCCGTAAGGACACTTTCCGGAATCTTCATGCAATCAGCAACCATGTTCAGTGTATCCATGTCGAGCTGATTTTTCCCTGACAGAATTTCCAGGTCCCGCAATACCAACATGAGATTTTCTCTCCTGTTGCCCCTTGCTTCGATTACCTCCCTAATGCTTGCTTCTGTTATCATGTTGTCTTCCTCACCGCCCCTTTCCTAATATTTACGTTT
>CAZIPU010000258.1:0-1750 GCA_964541005.1 uncultured Syntrophales bacterium
CCGGAGTTTCTCCGGCCCTTTTCTCCAGGATCTTGTTGTACATGTCGATGCTTTTCGCCCCAAGGGTACTGATCAGCAGGTACCGCCGCTCCATTTCCTGTACGGCCCACTTGAGCACCTGGGAGGCTTTCTTCGGATCGACGACCACCGGGTGGAGCAGATGGGGAATCCCCTCGTAGGCGGCCAGTTCCAGCCGCTTCGGATCGATCATGAGAAATTTGGCCTCGTCCGGCGGCAGCTTGAAGAGGATACTGCAGATCATGGCGTTCAGGGAAACGCTTTTTCCCGAGCCGGTCGTGCCGGCGATGAGCAGATGGGGCATCTTGATCAGATCGGCAATGACGGGAGCCCCGACGATGTCCTTGCCCAGGGCGATGGGAAGTCGGCAGGTGTTCTCCGTGAACTGGGCATTGTCGAGGACGTCCTTCAGGTAAACGGATTCCCGCTCCGGATTGGGGATTTCGATGCCGACGACGGCTTTCCCCGGGATGGGGGCGATGATGCGGATGCTCGGTGCCCGGAGGGCCAGGGCGAGATCATCCGCCAGGGTCGTGATCTTCGTGATTTTCACCCCCGGTGCCGGTTCCAGTTCGTACATGGTGATGACCGGTCCCGGACGGACTTCGACAACCCGCCCCTCGACGCCGAAATCGGCGAGTTTTTTTTCAAGAATTCGCGAATTGGCGATCAAGGTTTCCTTCTTGACCCGCGTGTCTTTATGGGGCATGTCGCTGAGCAGGGCCAGGGAGGGCAGACGAAAAATTCCCCGTTTGAGAATGAAATCGAAGGGCACCTGTTCCGCCTTCTTCACCTCTTCCCGGTGGGGGGCGGGATGGACTTCTGCGACGGGGGTTGCAATTCTGGGGGTACGCTCCTTTTCCTTCTTTCCGTTGAGCTTCCGAATCCTGAGCCGATCCAGGAGACCCGAGAACAGGCCGTGGGTCTGAAGCCACGAGAAGACGGTGATACGCGAGAGGATCTTCGCCGTAAACACAACGGAGAAGTTGCTCATGATCATAAGTGAGATGAGAAAGACAAACAGAACCACCAGGGCCGTACCGGCGGTATTCAACCGGGCGCCCAGAAAATGAAAGGCGGTAAGACCCAGCCAACCGCCCGGATGAAAGGTGGTGCCGGAAAAGGAGATATCCCTTAACGCCAGGTGGGAAAGAACGGATACGGACAGGACAAGACCGGTTGCGCCCACCCAGTGCAGAGACCTGATCTGAAATGCTGCATCGGCCAGGTACCGGATACCGGCAATGAGCAGGAAAAGGGGAATCAGAAAAACGCTTCCGCCGAAGAGACGGATCAGGGAATCTGCCGTGTAGGAACCGAACGGGCCGATCAGGTTGTTGACCTTCCCATGACCGGAAACATAATGGGTAAAGGAGGGATCCACCGGGGAGTAGGAGAACAGGCACAGAAGAAAAAACAGCGCCAGGGTGATATCGATCACCCCCTTGATTTCGCGTGTCCTTTTTAATCCCTTATTTTCTGTCATCAATCAAGCCGATGTCCATAAACTCTATCTATTTTTCCGGACATAATCCTGGAAATGCTGTTTGATATTCTGTTCTGCATCACCGTCGGCCATCTTGGCGAGCATCTGCGCCGTCGAGATGTCCAGCTTGAGTCTGCGGATTTTTTCGTCGTAGGCGTCGATCAGATTCTTCTGCTCTTTCCGCTTAACCAGGAGCATAAAGGGATTGGCATCGAGGTTGCGCTGGATGTCGTCCCGGGCATGGAT
>CAZIPU010000259.1:0-1592 GCA_964541005.1 uncultured Syntrophales bacterium
TGATGAGAAAACGTATCCTGTCCTGCCTGGTGGGAGGATTCCTCTGCCTTTTGCCTGCCTGGTCTTATGCCCTGACACCCGAACAGGTCATCAAACTGAAGAAAGCCGGCGTGGATGAGAAAACGATCCGGATGATGATCGCACAGGAAATGGAGGCGGCAGACCACAGCCCCTACGATTCCCTGGGGACCCGGGAGATCAAGGATCAGGACGGGAATGCGGTCGTCATTTATTCGACCGGACGGCCCGCCGGAAGCAACCTGGACCGGGAAGAGCAGGAAAAGCTCGATCGGGCCTGGGAGATGCTCCAGAATATCCAGGTTGAAGTGAAATAGGATCGTTGCGGTGTGCGGACGCTTTGTTCTGCTTGCGGATCTGCCTCAGGTGGCGGACGCGTTTCATATCGGGGAGGTTCAGTGCGATTACGCGCCATTGAGCGAGGCCTATCCCGGGCAGAATGTTTATGCCGTGGTCCGCGGGACGGTTAATCGCCTGGTTCAGTTTAGATGGGGCCTGATTCCTTCCTGGTCGAAAGAACCCGCTTCGGGCAACAGAATGTTTAATGCCCGGGCGGAAACGCTGATGGAAAAACCCAGCTTCCGCGGAATTTTCAAAAGACAGCGATGCCTGATCTTGGCCGACGGATTTTACGAATGGGAAAAGGGGGAAAAGAACAAGAAAATACCGCATTATTACCGTCTCGTCTTCGGGGAACCGTTCGGTTTTGCCGGCCTTTATGACAGCCGGTCCGGGGCGGACGGACGGCTGTTGCTCACCTGCACGTTAATCACGACGATGCCCAATGACCTGATCCGGCGGGTACACGACCGGATGCCCGCCATCATTTCCCGGGATGATGAATCGACCTGGCTCGATCCTGCCGTTTCGGATCCTTGCCGTCTGATGGCACTGTTGCATCCCTATCCTGCGGCTGCCATGGAAGAAAAGCGTTGAACGGCTGCGATCCGATCCGCCATGAGAATGCGGACAGCTTTCCGAGATTGCCGGACAACATGCAGAGGCGGCTTTCGCACATGGACATACCGATCTGTTTCGTTGACAGGCTTCCATAAAAATACTATTTTAAATCATCGGTTACGGCCTGACAAAAACAGGTGAAAGGATAACCGGGGCTCTGTTTGGGTCCGGCCGGTCAAATGTTGATTTCTTGTCTGATCTGTCTTCAAGGAGGTTCTCGGGGAAACGGTTGCCTTGCAGAGTGGACAGGTCCTTTAAAGCTTTTTCCTGGTGAAATTGCTTTTTCATCTGTGTCTGCCCTGAAACCAGCCGCAACCAATCAGGTTTATTCCGTTTTAAGATGCCATAATCGATAAGAAAGGAGTCCATCATGCCGCTGCGTAAACTGAGGGAGTTCCTGGATGATCAGGGTGTGAAGTATGTTACGATCAGGCATTCCACAGCCTACACGGCTCAGGAAATTGCCGAGTCCGCCCATCTTCCCGGGAAGGAGATGGCAAAGACCGTCATGGTCAGGGTTGACGGAAAAATGGCAATGGTTGTGCTTCCGGCCACCCGTCACGTGGATTTCGATCTCCTGAAAGCCGTTGTGTCGTCGAAGAATGTCGTTTTGG
>CAZIPU010000260.1:0-1583 GCA_964541005.1 uncultured Syntrophales bacterium
CTTAAGCCGTCCTTTTTCCCTTTTCCAGTGCCAGCAGTTTCTTTTTCACATCCAGGCCGCCGCGATACCCCACCAGCTTTCCATCTGTCCCAATGATCCTGTGGCAGGGAATAAAAACGGGAATGGGATTTTTGTTGTTCGCCTGGCCCACCGCACGGGCAGCCCCGGGATTCCCAACCGCAATGGCAATTTCTTTGTAGCTGGCCGTCTTGCCGTAGGGAACATCGCAAAGAGCCCTCCATACTTTTTGCATGAACCCCGTACCGCAGGGGGCCAGGGGCAGAGAAAACAGTCTCAGATCACCGGCAAGATACGCATCGAGTTGTCGAAACGCCTCCCGTATCAGTTCCGTTTCGCAGATTTCCGCATCTCCTGGAACAGCGTCCCCGTTCAAACAGACATTCGTTATGCTGCCGTCCTCTTCCGCGATTCCGATCTTCCCCAGTTCCGTCTGACGAAAATAAATCTTCATTTCCTTTCACCTTGCATCTGCTGCAGGGATGCTCCTTTCGATGACTTAAGATTTGTTGATCATAAAGTTTGTTTCATGGCGGAACCGTCCTGCAATTCTTGTCTCCCGGATGACCGCCGGAACGAATGACCCGGCAAAGAGGCAACATGACCCGAAGGGGGCGCCGGCAAGGGCAACATACGGACCTGAAAAGAGGAACGCCATCGGGCGTGTCCCGTTATCGTCCAGACATGTTGATGCCGCGCAGAAAACGGGCCTTGTCTTTCTCGTAGCGGTACCTTTTCAGGAAACCGATACGAAACCCCTTCCGCAAGGCGTCAAGGTCGATAAAAACCACCTCATCGCCGTTGCTGATCATGTTCGTATGCTTGAGATCACCGTGGCTGAGGCCGTGTTCCGACAAGTGCGACAGCACCTCGATGACCTGTTCGATCCTGCGGTGCTTCTGTTTCTGAGGCAAGGCCGAATCTTCCAGCAAATCCTGCAGAGACGGTCCCGAAACATATTCATAGACAAAATAGGATTTCCAAAGCAGGAAACCCCGGAACTCGTCGATATAGGCCAGCGGCTTGGGGGTCGTGACGCCCAGCAGGCACAGGCGGGTTGCCATCTGCCAGGACCGTTTTGCCCGCGAACCCTGGAAAGTGTTCCGGAGGGAATGCAGCCATCCCAGGTGGCGGTAACCCTTGACCACCACTTCCGCATCACCCATGACAACACGCGAGACGAACGATTTGCTTCCGTCTTTCAGGACCTCGCCTCGCCTCATGGCATCATCGAGTTTTTCGGTCAGGCCTTCAACTCCCATTCCATTCATGAAGATTCGATCGGCCAGGCCTCGCCATTTATCGTATTTGATCACTTCGTACGTTCCGACGCCGCAAGAGGATGTTCTCCCGATGTCTTCTATTTTTTCTTCTCCCTTTTTTACAAGACTTGGTTTCACGGATTTTTTAACAGGCTATCCGTCCTCATCGAGACCCCGGTGTTCATTCCCCAAAATCCCCCAACACCGGACTTTCTCATGACGGAAACGCTACGGCAGAACCTGTCTCCTTTCAATCGTCAAGCTATACGAAACGCCGGAGGGGTGTCAACGAAATACTGGCCG